>WJOT01000095.1 GCA_009619095.1 Clostridia bacterium | reverse complement strand
GCTGAAAGAAAACAGTAAAGCCCTGGTGATAATTCGTGCAGATAAAGATGTTCCCTATGGAGAGATAGAGAAAATTTTCGATATAGTTATCAAAAGAGCGGGCGCTAAAAGGATAGCAGTAGCCACAGAACAGAGGAGAGAATACAAGGAAGTTTTTAAATAAGGAGATGAATCATGCTTGCTCACACACAGATGAAACACGACATTGTTTGCTGGACGATTGCAATAGGTGTGCACCTTTTGCTTTTCCTGGTAAACTTCAGTCTATATAGAACCGGGGAAGCGAAAAAGCTTATTCCTATAGTGGAAGTTGAGTATGTTATGTATGAAGATGTAATAAAGGCAAGGCGAGTTAGAGTTCCCGGTAAGCCACCCCGAACTATTAAAGAAAAATTGAAACACTTCTTTAGTAAGAAAGTAGTGCCTACCAAGAAAAAGGAGGTACTGGCTGGTAAAGCTCCTTCTAAACTGGAGGCAGATAAAATTAGAGGCCTTTCTCAGGAGAAGACTTTAGTCGATAAGAAAGGGTCTCTTTCCAGAAAAGTTGATTTATCCTTGAAAAATAAGTCTAAAGAAAAGTTAATCTCTAAACAAGACAGGATTCTCCTTGCTTCGAAAGGACGTAGTGTTACGGATTCAAAATCGCAAAAGCTCAAAGATAAGGGGTATAAAGTTGCTAAAAAAGACCTCCCCTTCCAGGTAGCTACCAGGGGAGAAATAAAAGGCAATGAAGATATTGTGGCTATAGATTTGGGTAAGAAGACATCAAAGAACATACTTACTCAAGCGCCCAGTTTAAAAGATATTAAGGGAAAAGCAGGCTTTGACGAAGGAGTATTCCGTGTTGGCAAACAGGAAGCTCGGGAAAAACTTTCCGGGTCAGAAGTGCTGGCAAACTTGTTAGGTATGGCTAGGAGGGAAGAAGCGAGAAGGGGTTCTAAGGGAGCTCTTGCAGGGGAGGGCGGTTCCCTCAAAGAAGTCAAATCCGAGGAGAAAGGAAAGGGAGGGGCTTTCGGGGAAAGAGTGGTCTTCTCGCGGGTTCCTGCAAAGGGGCGTGGACTTGCTGGTTCTGGAACTGAAGAGTCGAGCACTCCTTCGAGAGCGTATAAAAAAGTTGCAAAAAAGGAGCACAGAAGAAAGGTCATTTTTGAGATTAGAGGTCCACTCTCCCGGCGAACGGTTCTCTATAGAGAGCTCCCCTCTTATCCCGAATGGGCAGAAAAGGAGGGAATTGAAGCAGGGGTGAGTGTACATTTTGTAGTCCTTTCTAACGGAAAGGTAAAGGACAATATTTATGTGGTGAAAACTTCTGGCTATCCAGTTTTAGATAAGTTAGTAATGGAAGCATTGAGGAACTGGCGGTTTGCTTCTTTAAAAGGAGATATTTACGGGAAAGAAGAGTGGGGAGTATTCACTTTCTATTTTTCATTTGAAGGAGGGACATAATGATTAAGAAAAGGAGTAGCTCCGATTCATCGGAGCGTGGGAGTAGCAGAGCTTGCTCTGCGTTATGTTTCATTTTAATCACTTTATCGCTAATATTTTTAAGCTATGCAGCGGCTTCGACTCAAGAAGTGTTAGATACTGATACTTCACCAAGAGGAAAAGAGAGCAGTGAAGGACTTTCAGAAGTGGTGATAAAGGGTGAAGCCAAAGATACTGTCAAAGTGGAAAAGGCTCCTTACCAGATTGAAATTAAGTTAGAAGAGATTGTTAGTCCATCTATAGAGGAAACAGAAGCTCTTATGGAGGGAGGGTTGGAAATTCTAAGGCAGGGGGATTTGCAACAATTTACCCGCTTAAATAGCAAACAGGTGATTAGACCCTCGCTGCCTTCCCTGCCAGAACCTCCCCTGGTAACTTTCCATCCCCGGCGTTCCAATCTTAAAATTAAGAGATGGAAACTGACAATTTCCGATGAGAAAGGAAGTATCATAAGAACTCTCCAGGATAAAGGGAGTCCTCCACGGACTATTGAATGGGATGGTCAGGATGAAAGAGGCAAAATAATAAAAGTAGGAACTCTCTATTCCTATAATTTCGTGGGTATAGACCAGGATGGCAAACCCCATACTACCAGTGGAAAACCGTTTCAGCTATGGGCATTGAAATATGATGAGAGAGACAGTGTAAATATTGAGGTAGCCAATAGAGTGCTTTACACTTCAGAGAGGGATGAATTTTCCGAAGACGGTAAACTGATTATGGAAAAGGCTATAGATTGTTTACGCCAGTATTCGAGGTATCCTTTTAGAATAGAGATTTATACTGATGAAGACCCCGCGGTCTGGGAAAAAGCTAAAGCCTTGCTTTCCAACTATGTTTCTGGAAGCCTGATTCTCTTGCCAGAAGACTTAAGGATAAATGTAAAAAGAAAAGACGTTCGAGGGTTGACCACCTGTTTTATCATTCAGACTAGATAGGAACACCTCTTCCTCTTCCCATAGGGGAGGAAATGGAGTAGCTCCGATTCATCGGAGCGTTTAATTAGGGTCACTCGAGGTGTTCCCCAGCCTCGAGTGACTATGTTTATAAATAATCGCTCCGTATTTCCTGCGGAGCGATTATTTTCTATATCTCGGTTTTTGATAGTGTGTTGACAAGATAACTAAAAAGTGTTAGAATTAAAACTAATTTTCTCCGCAAGTGGGGTGGTCGCCCAAACTATCTAGTTCGTAGTTGACAAATATCTTCTCTCCAGGGGGAAAGGGGAATAAAAAATAGCAGTTTTCTCATAGAAACTAAACTATTACTTATTAAATTGTAATTCTTATTTGAGGCAAATTATGCCCAGAGAAAAAATTCTAATTATTGATGATGAGCAGGACCTGGTTAAGTTGGTGAAAGAGATTCTGGAATTGGAGGATTTCCGGGTGAGTAGTGCTTATGATGGTGAGGAGGGATTGAGAAAAGCAACTAGTGAAATTCCGGATCTAATTCTTTTAGATATTAAAATGCCTGGCATCAATGGTTTCCAGGTATTAGAGAGGTTGAAAATAGATGAGGCCACTTCACACATTCCAGTGGTAATGCTCACTACGAGCGTCCTCAGGCAAGACCGCGATAAAGCGTTCGACCTGGGTGCAGTGGACTACGTGATTAAGTCATTAGAGGGTTTTGAACTGGGGGAGCGAATCCATAAGATATTGAAAGGTCGCTTTAAAGATAAGGATAACGCGGGTAGATAAAAGAAAATAAGGAGTAGCTCCGATTCATCGGAGCGTATTGGAGTTAGCATTATACGGTTGTACACCAGAGAGAGGAGTATAAGAAAGATAAAAGGCAGATGAAAAAGAAAATCTTAGTTGTCGATGATGATCCGGGAGCAGTTGAACTCCTGAAAGAAATCTTGACCGCACAGGATTTCAGAGTTATCTCCGCTAGAAATGGTGATGAAGCAATAAGGAAAGTGCGAGAAGAAAAGCCAGACAGCGTCGTTTTAGATGTGGTGCTTCCCGGTTTGAATGGTTTTGACGTGTGTCGGGTTTTGAAACAGGATAAGATGACCCATTCTATTCCTATCATAATGTTAAGTGGCAAGGCTATGGAAACCAGAGACAAAGTTACTGGATTCGAAGCAGGAGCTGACGATTATTTAACTAAACCCTTCGAGGCTAAAGAGCTGGTTGCCCGCATAAGAGCTTTATTAAGGCGCTATGAGCTTTCTGAAGACTTTGAGGAGGTCGTAGAAAAGGAGGGGATTTCTCTCGATGTTGCCAGAGCTACAGTGCGGGTGAAAGGAAAACTCGTGAACCTGAGACCAAAAGAATTCGATTTACTCTACCTGTTGATGAAGAAAGCAGGTCGTGTTTTGAATCGCTCATATTTATTGGTAAGTATATGGGGCTATGAGTATTTTGGCGCTACCAGAACAGTGGATGTGCATATAAGGAGACTCAGGGAAAAATTGGGAGAAGAGGCTGCAAAAAAGATAAAAACTGTAGAAGGAAAAGGATATATGTTTGTGGAAGGGGAGTGAAAAGTTAACATAGATTTAACATTTTTGTAACACTGTTGTAATAAGTCCGTGGTAAAATATATCCTGGAGCATTGGAATTTTCCCGATTGAAAATCGGGACTCGCAATGACAAAGGTTCTATAATGAAAGAGAAAATTCTTTTTGTTGACGATGATCCAGACATTGTTAGGCTGGTAAAGGAAACTCTCCTCGATGAAGGGTTCGATTTTGTTTCTGCTGAGGACGGCGAAGGTGGCATAAAGGAGGCTCAAACGTCCCATCCTGACCTAATTATTCTGGACATGCAGCTTCCGGACATAGACGGGTTTGAGATTTGTCGGAGACTAAAAGCCGATGAAGGGTGCAAACATATACCTATAATAATGTTAACAGGCAAGTTTAAAGAGACTTCTGATAAAGTTGAGGGATTAGTGGGTGGTGCGGATGACTATGTGCTGAAACCCTTTGAGACTCATGAACTATTGGCACGAATACGGGCAGTGCTCCGGGAGTACAAACATTTTGGTCCAAAGCACCTGGTGAAAGACCATCTGGACGAGTTAAGACGGAAGAAAAAGGATTAATCCTCGGGAGGCAGAATGCGTCTGCGAACAAAGTTCAGCTTCTTTGCTATTCTTATATTGGTGATAGCTTTACTGGGAATGAGCGTGATTCTGTTCATTTTTGAGAAGAAACATCTTTTGCAGACAATGAGAGAAGGCCAGGTAAATACCATAAAGGGTTTGGCAGAGGTCTGCAAGGAGGCGATAATTAGCGAAGACGATCTGCTTCTTATGAATTACATCAAGGTGGTTAAGAGGACTACAGGGGTAATTTATGCAATGTTCGTAGACGATGAAGGGAAAGTAGTAGTGCACACTGATACTAATCTCCTTGGTTATGTGTATCGGGATTCTATAGGAATAAAAGCTCAGAGTTCAGAGGACTTGTTGATTCAATCTTATAAGGGGAGAGAAGGTGGTGAGCTTATTGATGTCTCACTTCCTGTCTTATTGGGAGAGGGTAGGTTGGGTACTGCCCGGGTTGGATTTTCTAAAGTAGTGTTGAATAGAATTGTGGAAGATACATTATCCCTGACCCGTCGTCGTATCCTTGTGGTAACAGGTGTTGCCTTTTCTTTCGGGATTTTTGGTGCGTTTATTCTGGCTCAGCTAATGAGTCGTCCAATCAGGAAGCTTACTGAAGGTGCAAAGTCTATCGGACAGGGGAACCTGGAACAGAAGATTTTAGTCAAGAGTAGAGACGAACTTGGCGATTTAGCAGGTGAATTTAACAGGATGGCAAAAAAGCTTAAAGAGCTTGACCAGATGAAGGACGACTTCGTTTCCAGCGTCTCCCACGAGCTCCGCTCACCTCTAACCTCAATTAAAGGCTATGTCGATTTTATCTTGAGGGGAAAAGCTGGGCCACTTAATAAGAAGCTCATAGAATATTTAACAATTGTCAAAAACAACACTTCTCGACTGGGGATGTTCATAAATGACATCCTTGATTTAGCAAAAATTGAAGCCAAGCGTTTTGAGCTGGGAAAGGAAGCTTTAGAGCTTTCACCGTTCATAGAAGAAATGGTTACATTTTTCCAGCCCCAGGCAGAAGAGGGCAAGATCCAATTGGAGACAGCCGTTCCTACCAGTATCTCTTTGGTTTCCGCCGATTCGGATAAACTTAGACAGGTTTTCACAAATCTCCTCAGCAATGCTTTCAAATTTACTCCTGAGGGAGGAAAAATAACTATAGAAGCAAAAAATGCAGGATCGGGAAGCTTCGTAGAGATTGCTATCAAGGATACCGGAGTGGGCATTGCCGAGAAGGACGTGCAAAAAGTTTTCGACAAATTCCAACAGGTTAAGTCATCTGGAAGTAAAGTGAAAAGAGTGAAAGGCACAGGGCTGGGTCTGGCCATCGTTAGGGGAATCGTCGAGGCACATGGTGGTCGGATTTGGGTAGAGAGTGAACTTAATAAGGGAAGTAATTTTATCTTTACTTTACCCAAGGCATAATTTATAATATATAGAGGAAGAAATATGAGCGAGGAAAAGATTCTGGTAATAGAGGATGAAGAGGATATTGCCAATCTGGTCAAAACTACTCTTGAGGGCGAAGGTTTTGAGGTCACAGTTGGTTACAGTGGGGAAGAGGGACTGAAAAAGATTCATCAGCTCCCGCCGGATCTCGTAGTTTTAGACTTAGGGCTTCCTGGTATGAGCGGTTATCAGGTTTGCCAGAAGATTAGAGAAGATGTTTCTTTGGCTCATATACCTATAATCATGTTAACTGCCAAGGGCTCTACATCGGAGAAAGTTATTGGATTGAGCTATGCTCCTGATGACTATATTACCAAGCCTTTCCAGGAAGAAGAACTTGTTGCCCGCGTGAAGACGCATTTGACGCGTACTGCCAGTGACCTCTCCGCTAATCCTCTAACCAAATTGCCTGGTAACATTCCCCTCGCCGAGGCGTTAAAAAAGTGTCTAAGCCGGGACCGTCTATTTGCTGTCTTGTATTTAGACTTGAGTAATTTTAAAGCTTTTAACGATAAATATAGTTATCTCAGGGGCGACAAAGTTCTTCGCCTTACAGCTCAAATCATTCTCAAGGCAGTTAAACAGAAAGGCAATCCAGATGACTTTATCGGTCACATTGGAGGGGATGATTTCATCGTAGTTACTAGCCCGGATAAAGTTGATGCCCTCTGTAGAGGTATCATTAAAGACTTTGGTCAGGAGATTCCCAGTCTCTACGACGAAGAAGACAGAAAGAGAAAATATATTATAACCAAGGATCGGCTCGATAAAACTATGAAGTTTCCATTGCTGACTATTGCTATCGGAGTAGTTACAAATAAATCGAGGAAATTCGCCAGCCCTGCTGAGATTAGCGACGTGGGTGCTGAACTGAAAAAATATGCTAAGCTCAAAAAAGGGAGCGGTTACGTTGTAGATAAAAGGGAAGATTAGAAAGGCAAATTTTTATATAAAAGAAGGCGGCGATGTTAAAGAAAAGAATTTTGGTGATAGACGATGATGCGTCGATTTTGAAACTGGTCAGCAACGTCTTGACAGAAGAGGGATTTGCTGTAATTACTGCCGATTGTGGAGAAGAGGGAATTAAGAAAGTTCATCGTTCAAAGCCAAATTTAGTTATTTTGGATTTGAGGCTGCCCGATATGGATGGTTTTCAAATTTGTCAAACTTTGAAGAAGGATAAGATTGTAAGTAATATCCCAATTATAATGCTCACCGTTAAATCTACAAAGTCTTCAACTGTTGCCGGATTGGAGATGGGCGCTGATGACTATATTGTTAAACCTTTTAATCAAGAAGAATTAGTTGCTCGAGTGAAGACAGTGCTGCGTCGAGCTGGTGGAGAAGAAGAAGTAGAAGAAATTTTAAAGTATGGAGATATGTGCTTAAATTTGGATAAACATGCTGTATCCATAAAAGATAAGCAGATTGATTTAACGCCTATGGAATTTAATTTACTTCACATTTTGGTAAAAAAGAAGGGGCATGTGCTTAACAGAAATTTCTTGTTGGAGACAGTATGGGGCTACGAATACTTTGGCACTACTCGTACTGTTGATGTTCATATCGGACGACTGCGAGAGAAGTTGGCCTCCCTGGGTGAAAAGATTGAAACTGTAGAAGGAGTAGGCTACAGGTTAATCGATGAGGGGAAAGACTGACGTTAAAGATTTTGCATCCCGATTTTCAATTGGGGCAGGGCACAATTTTCCCGATTGAAAATCGGGATGCATTTTTTTGGTTGACAGATTTCCCACATTTTTGTTATATAGAACAGTCTACGAATCGAATGGGTGAAAATTGTGTTTAAAAAGCCAATTCAGTTTTTGAGAGAAGTTATAGAAGAGCTACGAAAGGTTTCCTGGTCGAATAGGAAACAGGTAATCGGGTCGGCAATGGTGGTGATTCTTTTAGTTATTGCCGTGGCTATTTTTGTAGGTCTGGTAGACTTTGGGCTGTCCATAATTCTGGGAATATTAATAAAGTAGTCAACGCCTAAGAGGGAAAAGTTGATAGAGAAAAAATGGTATATTGTTCATGCTTATACGGGGCATGAGGATAAAGTCAGAGCATACATGGAGAAGCTGATAAGTTCTGGGGGAATGAAAGACAAAATATCAAATATATTAATTCCCACTGAAGAAATTGTGGAAATACGAAAGAATAAGAAAAAGATTAGCAAGCGGAAATTTTTCCCGGGTTACGTTATAATTGAAATGGTAATCGATAATGAAACCTATTGGGCTGTACGCAATATTCCTGGAGTAACTGGTTTCCTCGGTGGGGTGAAACCTGTGCCTCTTCGACCAGAAGAATTGGACAATATCGTGGCACTCACTCAACGAGAAGCACAGGCAAAACCAAAGCCGGCAGTGATGTTTGAAAAAGACGAGAGTGTCAGAGTTATAGAAGGGCCATTTGAAAATTTTGTTGGCGTAGTGGAAGACGTCAATGAGGAAAAAGGCAAACTGAAAGTAATGGTAACAATCTTTGGACGAGCTACTCCCGTGGAGCTCGATTTTTTACAGGTAGAAAAGATATAGGAAGGAAGATTTTATGCCAAAAAAAGTAAAAGGCATAATAAAATTACAGATACCCGCAGGGGGAGCTAATCCTGCTCCTCCAGTCGGACCCGCCTTGGGACAACATGGAGTAAATATTATGGAGTTCTGTAAGGCATTCAATGAGAGAACGGCTAGTCAGGAACCGGGAATGCTTATTCCGGTTGTAATCACTGTATATAAAGACAGAAGCTTTACCTTTGTGACCAAGGTCCCTCCAGTAGCTGCATTGTTGAAGAAAGCTGCGGGCATAGCCAAAGCCTCGGGAGAGCCCAATAAGACGAAAGTAGCTAAGGTGAGTAAGAAGCAAGTACGTGAAATTGCAGAGAAGAAAATGGCTGATCTAAATGCAAACGATATGGAAGGTGCAGTTAAGATGGTAGAGGGAACTGCAAGGAGCATGGGGATAGAAATAGAATAGAAATTTTGTAGGTCCCGATTTTCAATGGGGAACATCTATAGGTAAATCGTACAAGGAAAATTATGAGAAGAGGTAAGCGGTACCACGAATTATCTAAATTAATTGAGAAGGATAAAGTTTACAGTGTAGAAGAGGCAGTAGTGTTGGTTAAGAAGGCTGCCAATGCCAAGTTTGACGAGACTATCGAATTGTGCCTGCGACTGGGAATTGATCCTAAGCGGCAAGACCAAATAGTAAGAGGAACTGTCTTATTGCCACATGGTACAGGAAAGAGTAAAGTGGTGGCTGTTGTAGTTAAGGGAGAGAAGGCAAAAGAGGCAGAAAAAGCAGGAGCAGATTTTGTGGGAGGAGAAGATTTAATTGAAAAGATAGCCAAGGAGACTATTAAATTTGATGCGTTAATAGCTACTCCCGATTGTATGCGTGACTTGAGTAAGCTGGGAAAGATACTCGGACCGAAGGGATTGATGCCCAGTCCCAAAACAGGTACTGTCACATTCGAGATTGCTGATGTGATAAAAAAGATTAAAGCTGGTCAAATTGAATTTCGAATCGATGGTTACGGAATTATCCATTTAAGTGTGGGTAAAGCTTCTTTTGATGAGAAGAAACTGGTGGATAATATAAATACTGTGATAGGAGAAATACAGCGGGTTAGACCACCTACTGTTAAAGGTCAATATCTAAGAAGCATAAGCGTTTCCTCAACAATGGGTCCAGGAATAAAGGTGGGTTTGCCTAAAATATAAGGTATCGGGAAAAGATTTATATTTTGAAGAGATTTTTCAGCGAAGGCTCCGATGGATAGGAGCCTTCGCTTTTTTATTGTGTCGGACCCAGCCCTTTCGTGAAAGAGCTGGGCGAGTGCCTATCTGGTCGCCTAAGGTTGGAGGAGCAAAAGTGAATACAAGAAATAAGTAAAAGAGACTTTATGATAGAATTTCGGCGTTTATCATACTTAATGATATTAGATAGAAATAGGTAAGGCGGGTTGTTACTAAAAAAAACTTAAACTTTTTACTTGACAAATCTTGTAGATATATTATAATTAAAGCAAGACATAGATATTAAATGATAAAACATATCTCTAAAAGTTTCTAAAAAGGTGAATCTGATGAAAGATATAATGAGCACTAAAGAGCTGTCCCAATATATAGGATTGAGCAAGTCTAAAATTTATCAATTAATCCGCCAGAAAAAAATTCCGGCTTCTAAGATTGGCAGACAATATAAGTTTTCTAAAGAGATGGTCGATGCTTGGTTAAAAGAGAAAATTATTACTTTACCTAAAGAGTCCCCGACGAAGCTTCCGCCGGAAAAGAGCAAAAAGGACGAGAGGACTTGAACAGACTTGTAAGATTGAGTAGGCCCATAGTTATAGGATTAAATACCGCTGGACGAGCGGGAATCAACGTCCCGATGCTTTCGGGAAAAAAGAATGTCCCGATGTGACATCGGGACAGAAGCCACCCCGATGTCACATCGGGGTGGAGCGTCACTAAGCTTTTAAAACAGAGGAGGTGAGAAAGAGATGGGAGAAAAGGTAGCAAGGGTCGGTGTAAAGAGACAGGAAGGTTATCTCTATTTCATCGACAAGCAAGGAGATGTCTCTCGGGCGAAGATGGCCCGCGGTGGCAAGAAAGGTGGGGGTCCTGTAAAGGTTACTAGAGTTGGTGTTAAAAAGGCCCGTGGTTATCTCTATTACCTTGATAAGCAAGGAGATGTTTCTCGGGCGAAGATGGCCCGCGGCGGTAAGAAGAAGAAAAAGAAGAAAAAAGCCGCCAAAAAGAAAACTACCAGAAAAAAAAGGAGGAAAACGATGGTAAAGAAAAAGAAAGCAAAAAAGAAAAAGAAAGCAACAAAAAAGAAGAAAAAGAGATAATTAATAGACTCAAAATTTCGCACTGCAAGGTGACCCCTTGTTGGAGGACAATTGCTGGCGTTCTGTATTCCAGAGAAGCGGGTGGTATAACGCTTGAGTGTGTTGAGGAAAATAAATAATTCTGTTTGAAGAATCCGAAATTTTCCAGCAATTTGCTTTTATCCACAAGGGGTCTTTTTTTATTTTTCTTACATTTTTTCTTGACACTATGGAAAATGTGCATTATAATAATTTCTGTCGTAGTTTTTGGGTCTTTTTGGATTTGTTGGGTTTATTTTTTGCTTGTTTTCGTGCTACTAAATTTGCTAAGATTATATTCTAAGGAGAGAAAGATTGAGGAAACCAATTATCGCTGGTAACTGGAAAATGAATAAGTTGACCTCAGAAGCAGTGGAGTTAGCCCGTGAAGTAAAAGACAAAACAGGGACTATTGCAGATAGGGAAATAGTTCTCTGTCCCCCTTTCACTGTTCTTTCCGCAGTAAAGGAAGTAATTAAAGGTTCCTCGATAAAATTGGGTGCCCAGAATATGTACTGGGAAGTTCGCGGAGCATATACTGGAGAAGTATCGCCAACGATGCTCAAAGATATTGGCTGTAATTATGTAATTTTAGGTCACTCAGAGCGACGCCAATATTTTGGCGAAACAAATGAGACAGTAAATAAGAAAGCGAAGATAGCTTTTTCTATCGGTCTTATTCCCATTGTTTGTGTAGGGGAAACGCTCCAACAGAGAGAAAAAGGAGAAACTTTAACAGTAATAGAAGAACAGGTTAAAACAGGACTATCTGGGTTGACAAAAGAAGAGAGTAAAGGATTGGTAGTGGCTTATGAACCTGTCTGGGCTATCGGTACGGGAAAGACAGCTACGCCTGAGGAGGCTGAAGAGGTGCAGCGATTTATTCGGAAATTGTTAGGGCAAATGTTTGGAAAGGAGAATGCTCAGGCAATCAGAATTTTATACGGAGGAAGTATTAATCCTGATAATATTTCGGTTCTAATGTCTTGTGAAGATATAGACGGAGGGTTAATAGGCGGAGCAAGTCTAAATGTAGAATCTTTTTTGAAGGTTGTGCGCTATTAGTGTGCCTTTTGGTATTCCTTCAATTCCAAATAGGAGGAGTAGCGAAACTTGTTTCGCGATTAGTTAACGCAGAGCAAGCTCTGCTACTCCGATGTAAAGATGAAAATTGTTATTGGCTCTGACCATCAAGGATTCAAGTTAAAAGTGGAGTTGAAAGAGAAACTTCAAAAATTAAATCATGAAGTGGGCGATTTTGGCTGTTTCTCAGAAGAATCCTGTGATTACCCGGATTATGCAGTGCAGGTTGCTGAAGCTGTTGCCCGTGGAGAGTATAACAAGGGAATTCTTATATGTAAGAGCGGGATAGGAATGAGCATTACCGCTAACAAAGTTCCTGGAATTTTAGCAGCTTTAGTTCGTGATGAAGAAATGGCAAAGTTGGCATCTGAACATAACAATGCCAACATTATCTGCCTGAGCTCTAATCTTGATCAAAAGAGAATGATGAATATAGTTGCTAGTTGGCTTAACACTCCTTTTGGGTGGGAGAGGCATCTCCGCAGGATAAATAAGATTAAGGAGATCGAAAATAAGTATTTAAAGCAGAAATGAAACCCGATGGTCTTAAAGTCCCGCCCATTTATTATTGGAGTAGCTCCGATTCATCCAGCCCCTGCTCTCAGGGGCGGGATTCATCGGAGCGTTTGATATATTACCTAGGTGGTTAATATGATTGAACGTTGGAGCATGAGTTTTTCTCCGACTCAAAGGGGAGAAAAGAGATACAAGATAAGAGTCTATGGAGAACAGAGGGATCTTAGGGACTTAATAGACAAGATTGGAAATATCTGCAGTCGTCCTTTTGTTCCTCGGGATAAGGAATACAACTGGGCCTTTTATGTTTATAATGTTGACCCCCAGGTAAAAGAAAAGATAGTCAAGATACTGGATGAATCTATGGAAGCCTCCAAACCCTCTGTTTCCAAGGTAGAAGTTTCAGAGGAAATTCGGAAGGAAGAGGTGAGCGTAGAGCCGAAAAAGGCAAAGGCTAAAAAACCCATCAAACCCATTGGGGAGCTCAAGTTGAATCCAGCATATACTTTTGAGAATTTCGTCGTTGGTCCCTCTAACAGATTTACCCACGCAGCTACTCAGGCTGTGGCAAAAAGTCCAGGAGAAATCTATAATCCTTTATTTATCTACGGTGGGGTGGGATTGGGGAAAACTCATTTACTTCATGCGATTGGACATTATGTCAAAAGTAAAAAATCCAGCGCAAAGATATTCTATGTTACTACTGAAACGTTCATGAATGAAGTTATCGAAGCCATTGGCAAAGGAACGATAGAAGAGTTTAGAGAGTGCTATCGGCAAGTAGACCTCTTGTTAATTGATGATATTCAATTTTTGGTTGAGGCAGAGTCAACCCAGGAAGAATTCTTCCATACCTTCAATGTGCTTCACGATGCCCACAAACAGATTGTAATTAGTTCAGATAAACCTCCCAAACAGCTGACCACTTTAGAAGAGAGATTGAAGTCGAGATTCGAATGGGGTTTGATTGCTGATATCAAGTCCCCCAATTTAGAAACAAGAGTTGCTATTCTTAAGAAGAAAGAAGAGATTGAAAACTTAGACCTTAGTGATAACATACTTGTATATATTGCCGGCAAATTGAAATCTAACATTCGCGAACTCGAAGGTTTCCTGAAGCGAATTAATGCTTATGGTCAATTGACCAAACAGGAGGTAACCATAGATTTAGTTCGGGAATTGATGAACGATCTCCTGCCTGAGAAAGAAAGAGAAGAGTTCGTAGAGGTAAAGCCACCAGAGAAAAAAGAGCCTGAATTAGAAGAAGGAAAGAAAACGGCTCCTCCGCCATTAGAAGTTGAGGAGGAGAGAAAATGCTTGACTTGTGGACAGAATCTTGCCTATGTTGAACAATACGATCGCTGGTATTGCCATAATTGCAAAAAATATGCTCCTAAAGAAATTCCTGGAATGGTAGCACCTGAAGTTTCTCCACCAGAGGAAGAGGTGATTAAAGAGGAAGTCGAGGAAATTAAGAGGGAAAGAGTTCCACCACCAACTGAGGAAAAAGAAGTGAAAGCGGCAAAGGAACCAGAACCTGCTCCGCAAGTCTCACCCCCACCTGTGGAGTCAGCGCCAGTTGATAAAGCATTACGGAAAGTAGAAGTATGCTACTTTTATCCACAAGACCGCAATAAAGAGTTTAAAGAACTTAAGACACAATTTGAGGAGGTATTAAAAAAACATAAGTTGAAATTCCGGTTGGAGGCAGTTTTTGAGAAAGAGTATAAAGCCGAAAAGAAAATAAATTATGGGATGTTTGCTGAACTTTGTAAAACAGGTAATGTAAGAATTGCTGTAGTCTTAGGACCTCCGCTGGGTAGTAGTTTATTAGCAGATGAGTTTTCCAGAATGCTGGGAGCAATTTTGGATGACTCAAATATTTCTCTTCATTTCATTCCTTATAGTGATATTAAAAAAAGGTATAAATATCTCAATATGCTTCTCGATATTGCCGTGATAGGACACAAGGAACTTTTCCCAAAATAGTATTAAAAGTGGAGTAGCCCCGATGAATCCCGCCCCTGCTCTCAGGGGCTGGATGAATCGGAGCGATAATAGAGAGGAAGAAGAAAATGGCCAAGATATTAATAGTAGAGGATGACCCTACTACTGTGCAATTGATTGAGTTTCTTTTAAAGAAGAATAATTTCGAAGTTCTTATTGCTTATAATGGAGTAGAAGCTTTGCAGATAGCCAAAAAAGAGAAATCGGATTTGATATTGATGGATGTTATGATGCCTAAGATGGACGGAATCGAAGCTATTGAGAAATTGAAAAAAGATGAAAATACTCGGGATATCCCAATTATAATCCTTTCAGCTTTAGGACAAGAGATGGATGTAATGAGGGGGCTACAAGCGGGAGCTTCAGGCTACATCGTTAAACCTTTTAGCCCTCAGGAGTTACTTACCGAAATAAATACAAAATTGACAAAAAAGTAGCGCGGGATTTGGTTTTTGGTAATTAAAATCATGTTCCCGATTCATCGGGAGCCCGAGGGGTCGTTGCGAGGGCAAGGGATGACTGGGAAAAGAGTTGTTGGAAAGTAGGAGGAAAAGATGTCGAAATTAAACATTTTAATTATAGAAGATGATCCTCAGACGGTAAAACTAATTAAGTTTATTTTAGAGAAAGAAGACTATTCGACAATTTCAGCAAAAGATGGGGAAGAGGGATTACAAATGGCGAGAGAGAAGAAGCCTGATCTGATTGTTCTCGATTTGATGCTTCCGGGAATAGATGGATATCGGGTGTGTGAAATTTTAAAAGCTAATCCAGTTACTAAAGAGATACCGGTTGTAGTGCTTACCGCTCTTGATACTGGTGTGGACTTTGAAAAAGCCTTAGAGAAGAAAGCTGACTGGTACATAACTAAGCCCTTCGAACCCCAACACCTACTAAAGCGAGTTAATTATTTAATCGAAAAAAGAAAAAAAGATGAAAATAAATGAACAGACCAAGAAACTGGATAAGATAGCCAGACAGGTAAGG
Organism: Clostridia bacterium; assembly: GCA_009619095.1. Classification (GTDB taxonomy): domain Bacteria; phylum UBA6262; class WVXT01; order WVXT01; family WVXT01; genus WVXT01. The sequence continues at coordinate 1,221 of WJOT01000095.1, read as the reverse complement.
AAGGATATCATTGAAATGCTTGTCCAGGCGGGGTCGGGCCATCCGGGCGGGGCTCTTTCAGCGTGTGACATTATGGTAGTTCTCTATTTTTCTGTGATGAGACATAACCCTCAAAATCCCCAATGGAGAGAGAGGGACAGGTTCATTCTTTCTAAGGGACATAGTTGTCCTGCGATGTACGCTTGTTTAGCACGAGCTGGATACTTTCCTTTGCAAGAGCTTAGCACCCTGAGAAAACTTGGTAGCCGGCTCCAGGGTCACCCTTCTAAGACCGACGGTTTACCCGGAATAGAAGTTTCCACTGGTTCACTTGGACAGGGTCTCTCTATCGCCAATGGTATTGCCTTGGGACTTAAGCTGGATAGAATAGGTGCGCGCGTCTACTGTTTGATGGGCGACGGTGAGATTGAAGAAGGACAAATCTGGGAAGCAGCAATGGCCGCTTCCCATTACCACATAGACAATCTTTGTGGAATTGTCGATAATAATGGATTGCAGATAGATGGAACAATTGATGAGATAATGAGTCCAAATCCCATCTCTGAAAAATGGAAGGCTTTTGGTTGGAATACTATAGAAATTGATGGGAACAAAATAGAAGAGATACTGGAGGCATTTGCTGAAGCGAAAACAATTAAAAGGAAACCAACAGTTATTATAGCAAAGACCATAAAAGGGAAGGGTGTCTCCTTTATGGAGAATGCTGTTGAATGGCATGGGAAGGCGCCTTCGAAGGAACAGGCGAAAGTTGCCTTGAAGGATTTAGAAAGTTCCTGACCCTATTTTCTACCGATTGAAAATCGGGGTTTCAGTGTTTATCAATGAGATTAAAAAGAGAGAATACAATCAATGGTTGAGATGAAAGCAACGAGAGATGGATATGGAGAGGGATTGGTAGCTCTGGGAGAGAAGAATCATCAGGTGGTGGTCTTGTCCGCCGACCTTACCGATTCCACGAGAGCTTCAATGTTCAAGAAGAGATTTCCAGAAAGGTTCTTTACAATGGGAGTTGCCGAGGCTGATATGATTGGTACTGCGGGCGGATTATCCTTAGTGGGCAAAATTCCCTTCTGCTGCACTCTGGGAGTTTTTGCTTCTGGTCGCGTCTGGGATCAAGTGAGAGTTACAATCTGTTATAGTAATCTAAATGTAAAGATAGGTGGAAGTCACGGAGGAATTTCGGTTGGTGCTGATGGTGCTACCCATCAGTCTATTGAGGGC
>WJOT01000003.1 GCA_009619095.1 Clostridia bacterium | reverse complement strand
GAATAATACTGTTAGGTGTTAGCGATTCAGGAGCGATTAAAGGAATTAACATAACAAACAGACTGAAATCGCAGATTCAAGATATAGCCAATAACTGCCAGCCAAGAGTAGATATTGTAATTGAGGAATTTGATAAGATTCTCATTATAGAAGTTCCTGAAGGAGAAGAAAAGCCATACATGTGTAGTAGAGGTTTTTATCTGAGGATAGGACCAAACTCACAGAAATTATCGAGGGATGAGATATTAAGATTTGCCATCCAGGAAGGAAAGGTAAGGTATGATGAACAAATAAACACCCGATTTGATTTTAAAGAAGATTTTGATGAGAGAAGATTTTCGGAATTTCTAAAAAGAAGTAAAATAACAGTAAATTTGCCTCATGTGAACATTTTAGCTAATCTCGATCTTGCCGAAAAGCAAGAGGGAGAAAATTATTTCAAAAATGTAGTTGGGTTGTTCTTTTCCAAGAATGTCAGAAAGCTTAATCACTCTGCTTACACGACAGGCATTCTTTTTAAAGGCAGGGATAGGTCGCATATTATTGATAGAAAGGATTTTGATGGTAATCTTGTAGAGCAGGTAGAAGATGCTGTGAGATTTGTCGAAAGGAATACTTTACTGGCTTATCAAATTAAAGGGCTTGTAAGGAAAGAGATAGAACAGTACCCTGCTGATGCAATAAGAGAAGGAATAGTAAATGCAATAATGCATAGAGACTATTTTGAAACGGGAAGCAATGTTTTTGTTTATATTTATGACGATTTCATCGAGATTATCAATCCTGGAGGACTATTCAGGATAAAGAAAGAGGAGCTGGGGAAAATCTGCGCACGGAGAAATGAATTGATTGCAGAACTTTTCAGGATGCTTGGGCTTGTCGAAAAGGCTGGGACAGGGATACAGAGGATGAAAGATGCTATGAAAAATGCGGGATTAAAAAAGCCCAAAATAGATGTTTCTGAAAACTTCTTTACGATAACGTTTTATGGACACAAGAAAGAGGAACTTGCCGGAATCTCTGAAGGAAAAGAAATTATTGAATTAAATGAAAGGCAGAAAAAGGCAATTGAATTTGTTAAAGAAAAAGGCTCAATAACAAATAGAGAGTATCAAAAAATAAATGATACCCATAGAAATACTGCAACAAAGGACTTGAACCAACTCGTAAAATTAAAAATTTTAAAAAGATTTGGCCATGGGAGGGCAATCAGATATGAATTCACATAGTGTGCGAATATGTGCGAATATGTGCAATAATATGCAATTGGGCAAATGGGTATAATTGGGTAAAAATGGGTAATTTCCATTTATGTGCAATTAGTGGAAAATGAGATTTGAAAAACATCCAGAACGATGAAGATTTGAAAAAATTAAGTGTATATAATCATTAATGCTTCCAAAAGTATAAATGGATGAATATAAGATAATAATAAAGGACTCGCTTCCAGAAGGGCGATATGTAAAGGAACAAGAGAATCACCCTCCCTTATTGCAAACCAAGGAAGAATTGATATATTTCTTAATACGAAACAAAGCGTATCCTTACAGTAGCAAAACAGGGAAAATCTTTTTTAGGAGATTGAAAAAAGCAGAAGACGAGAATATGAATTTTGAAGGAATAATAAAGAATGGTGCCGTTGAAAAATTGGGTTTGCAAACAGAAGAGGATTGCCGATTTCTTAGAGAAAAGATTAAAGAAGAGTTAAGTAAGAAGAGAGAATACAAACCCACAATAAAAGATTGGCCTGAGGAAGAAAGACCGAGAGAGATGTTGATGGAGCAGGGTGCAGAAAATCTCTCGCCCGCTAAGCTTTTAGCGATTATTTTACGAACCGGAGATGGCGTTAAACGGATAAGCGCAGAGGATTTAGCCAGAAATATGATGGACTGTTTTGGTAATTTCAGGAACTTAGACTCCGCGAGCTTCTCGGAGTTATGCTCGGTTGACGGAATTGGTATGGCGAAAGCAGCGCAGATAAAAGCAGCCTTAGAAATAGGCAAACGCTTTTTGAGAGAGAATACCAAAATAGGAAGGAAGATTAAATCGGTTGAAGATGTAGTCAATTATTACAAGCCTTATCTAAGGGATTTAAAGAAAGAGGTATTCAAAGTCATGCTGTTGGACGGAAGAAATAAACTAATTAACGATATAACAATTTCAGAAGGAAGCTTGACAGCAAGTGTAGTGCATCCACGAGAAGTAATAAAAGAGGCGATAAAGGAGTCTGCGGCTGCGGTAATCTTCGTGCATAACCATCCGAGTGGCGAGCCGAAGCCGAGTGAGGAGGATATTGAGATTACGAATCGGTTGGTTCAAGCGTGTAATCTGGTGGGTATAAGGGTATTGGACCATGTTATTATAGGTGGTGATGGTTATATGAGTTTTGTGGATGGGGGGTTGATTAAGGAGTGAAATCAAAATTTTATGAGTATAAAAGTGAGGAGGGGGACGAATGATTAAAGAAGGAATGGTCATAGAAGGACCTTTCTGGCCTGAACCTGTGGAGGTAAAGAAAGTTGATGTGTTTGGAGACCGTGTTCATATCATAGGAGCGACTATTTACTCCAGCACACATATAGATCAATTAATTCCAGGGGAGGAAATTGAAAAACTAAAAACAAAGGAGTTTGTTTTAGATTTTTCTGCCCTGGGGAGTGAGACATTTTTAGCCATTGAGGCAGAGCGCTATAAGTTTGCATCACTTTTTGATCCCCTTTTAGCGATGAATACCTCCAAGATAGATCCCTTGCCTTTCCAAATAGAAGCAGTTTATGGTTATGTTCTAAAACTTCCTAAGATAAGATTTCTCATTGCTGATGACCCGGGTGCTGGCAAAACCATCATGGCTGGGCTGATTCTCAAAGAATTGAAATTACGGGGTGTTGTAAATCGGATTCTAATAGTGGTTCCAGGTCATCTCAAAGATCAATGGAGAAGAGAATTAAAAGAGAAGTTTCAAGAATCTCTTACAGTGATTGATAGAGGTTTATTAGATGCACACTATGCAGAGAATGTATGGCGAAGGGAGAGTCAGGTTATTACATCCATAGACTTTGCAAAGAGGGAGGAAATTTTACCCTCACTTGGAAGTGTTGATTGGGATTTGGTTATAGTTGATGAGGCTCACAAGATGGCAGCTTATAGATATGGGGATAAGTTATCAAAGACTGGAAGATACAAATTAGGGGAAGTGCTGTCAAGGACTACTGACCATCTGCTCTTTCTTACTGCAACGCCACATAAAGGTGATCCCGAAAATTACAGATTGTTCCAAGATCTTTTAGTACCGGGATTCTTTGCCACACAAAAATTGATTAATGAGTCCTTAGAGGATAAAGACAACCCTCACTTTATCAGAAGGCTGAAAGAAGACTTAAAAAACTTTGAAGGAGAACCTATTTTTACCAATCGCTATCCGAAGACGATCAGGTTCAGGTTATCAGAAAAGGAAAAGAAATTATACAACGAACTTTCAAAATATGTTATTTCTCAATACAATAAGGCTTTGCAGACCGATAAAAGGAGAAATGTTGCATTTGCTTTGCTAATTCTACAGAGAAGGATGGCATCAAGCACTTATGCGCTTCTCAGATCGCTTGAAAGAAGAAAAGATAGGCTTGAAAATTTGCTTAAGGAACCAGAACTCATGAAAGAGATGTCTTTTATTGACATTGAAGAAGTTGATGATTACGAAGAGGAGGAACGCTGGGAGCAAGAAAAGAAATGGGAGACGCTATCTATCGCTGAGAATAGAGAGGAGATAGAAAAAGAGATTAGCACCCTCAAAGACCTTATAGAAAAGGCAAAGGATATTCTTAAACAGGAATGTGAAGTAAAACTCTCTGAATTAAAGAGGGCGATTGAAGAAGGGTTTAAGAAAATAAGGCAACTGCAAGGAAACGAGAAGATTTTAATCTTTAGCGAATCCCGGGATACAATGGAGTATTTGGTGGAAAGGATTAAGTCGTGGGGATATTCTGTGAACTTCATTCATGGGGGTATGGGGTTAGAAGATAGGGTAAATGCTGAGAAGGTTTTTCAGCACGAAAAGCAGATTATGGTTGCAACTGAAGCCGCAGGTGAGGGCATAAATCTTCAGTTCTGTCATCTTATGATCAATTACGATATTCCCTGGAATCCTAATCGCTTAGAGCAAAGGATGGGAAGGATTCACAGGTATGGACAGCAGAAAGACGTTTATGTTTTCAACCTTGTAGCAGAGGATACTAGGGAAGGAAAAGTTCTGGCTAAAATTTTTGATAAACTCGAAGAGATTAGAAAGGCTATGGGAAGCGACAAGGTGTTTGATGTTATCGGTGATACATTCTACGGGAAAAACCTCTATCAGCTAATATTAGATGCGGTAGCCAATGCCAGAAGCATGGACGAAATAATAAATGAACTCGATATTAAAGTGGATGAAGATTACATTAAAAAGGTCAAGGAGGCACTAGGAGAGAGTCTCGCAACGAGACACATTGATTATACCGGAATAAAAGAAATGGCTGAAAAGGCAAAGGAATACAGATTGATTCCAGAATATGTAGAGGAGTTTTTCAAAAGAGCGTTTCAAAAGGCTGATGGGAAATTCAGAACTCGAAAGGATGAGTTCATTGCAATAGACTCAGTTCCTTATGAAATAAGAAGAATAGCAGAGGGAATTGATTTTAAAAATAGATATGGCTCTATCTTGAAGTCATATCCAAAAGCAACCTTTGATAAAGATATTGCTTTCAAAAATCCCGATGTTGAGTTTATATCCTTCGGGCATCCACTCTTTGAGGCTCTGCTTGAGTGGGTGAGCAGAAATTACTTTACAAAATTGCAGAAAGGAGCAGTATTTGAAGATCCTTCTGGGAGATACGATGGTGTTTTGTGGTTCTTTGAGGGTGAAGTAAAAGATGGAAAAGGAGAAGTTGCGGGTAAGAGACTGATGGCAATTTATGACGATGACAATGGGAAAGAGTTAAACGATGTTAACCCTGCAATTTTATGGGATTTTATTCCTTCAGAAAAAAACGAGCCAACAACGGTAGATATGACCATGAAAAGAGCCCAAGAATATGCTGTAGATGCTGTTGAGAACTACAAGCAGGAGATAGGTGAAGAGAGGAGAAGACAGGCAGATATAAAGAAAAAATACGGGATAAAGTCTTTGGATTTTCTAATTGGTGGGTTGGACGCCGATTTGTCAGAACTTTATGAAAGGCAGGCAGAAGGTGAAAAAGTAGATATTGCTATCAGGAACAAAGAAGAGCGAAAGAGGCAATATGAAGAAGCTTTAAAAACGTTGCAGAAGGAAATAGAGCAGGAAGTCAGTTTGACAGTCTCTATGCCAAAGTTTTTGGGTGCAGTTCTTGTAAAGCCCACGATTTCCAGGGATATGATGAGTGATGAGGAGATAGAAAGCATAGGCATGGAGATTGCGATGGGATACGAAAAAAATCAAGGGAGAGAGCCAGAGGATGTTTCAAAGGAGAACCTTGGATTTGACATAAGATCAAAAGGTGATGGAGAAACGAGGTATATAGAGGTTAAAGCAAGAAAGGAGGAAGGACAGGTTGCTTTGACCTGCAACGAATGGTTTAAAGCAAAAAGATTCGAAGAACAGTATTGGCTTTATGTGGTTGCGAATGCTGCTACGAGTCCCACGCTTTACATAATCAATAATCCTGCTGATAATCTAAGTGTAGAGGAGAAGATTGGAGTGGTTCGATTCATGGTTCTGGCATTGGCTACCGCATCTAATATTAGCTGATAGAGGTTTTTCCCGTAGAATGTATCACCGATAACATCAAACACCTTGTCGCTTC
>WJOT01000043.1 GCA_009619095.1 Clostridia bacterium | reverse complement strand
CTTAAATAAATTCTATTTGGTGAATCTTTAGTGTTGGCTAAGACCAGCTTTGTACAATCGAGATAACCCGGGTCAAGATTAATAAGACGGCTTGGTTCATCTTTGGAAAGCGAAAACTTTTCTTCCAGACTGTTGGTAAATAATTTAATCTCTACTAACCCCCTTGGTTCAATTAACTCGCAAAAACTTAAAAATCGTCTCTTTAAATTTTTGCCTATCTCTTCTTCGTAGTAATCGGTCTTGTCAAAGTTGAATACATTGCTTTTCAAATCTACCGGCCCAAATTTCTCAACTAAAATTTGTGTTAGCTGGTCGAAAAGGTCTACATTCGGAGATATCATACCAATTATTAACTTTACTGGTAGAGGTTTTTTTATTTTACGCATTGTTTGTCCTTTCACCATAGAATTATATACATAAATGGGCTGTTCATCAAGCGAAAAATTAAAATTTCAATAATTTTACAAATTTTTCTTTGTCTGTAAAAGGACCAACTACTGCCAGATTAAGGTGCTCCTTAACGAAAATCTTTTTGGCTACTCTGTTTATGTCGTCTGAAGTAACTTTTTCAATTTCTTTCATTTGTTTTTCCGGCAGTTTAATTTCTCCTAAAAGAAGTTCTTGATGGCCCAGAAAACTTGCTACCCCTGGAGAAAGCTCTAGTTCCAGAGTCAGTCTGCCTTTCAAGTATTCTTTAGCTTTTCCCAATTCTTCTTTTCCAACAATTTCTTGACACATTCTTTTAAACTCTTCCAAAATGGTCGTAATGGCAATTTCTGTTTTGTTTATCTCCACTCCCGCATTGACACGCAGGTTCCCCCCATCCAGATAAGATTCCCTTAAAGAATCAACTGAATAAACTATACCTTCTTCTTCTCGAAGCCTAACGAAGAGCCGGGAACTTACCATTCCTCCCAGAATCGTATTTAAAACCCTGAGCACATAATAGTCGGGATGTTTATAAGCAAAAGTCCTTACTCCCAGACATAGATAAGCCTGGTCAGTCTTTCTATATTGAAGAGTTGTAGCAGGGGCGGTCTGTTTTTCTTCTAAAGGCAGGTAAGAAGGTTTTTTTCTGTTTTTCCATCTTCTTAAATACTTCTTAACCAAAGCCGAAGTCTTTCCAGACTGGACATCACCAGCAATGGAAACTACAGTATTATTGGAAGAAAAATTCTTCTTCCCATAAGCCAATAATTTTTCCCGATCGATATTTTTAACTACCTCCTTCTTTCCGATTACTTCCCAGCCCAGGGGCTGGTTGCCGTAGAGTAGAGATTTATAAATATTTACAACCTGAATATCTGGTTTATCCTGATGCATATTAATCTCTTCCAAAATCACGCCTTTTTCCTTTTCAATCTCTTCTCTTTCAAATTTGGAACTAAGTAACATATCTGAAAGAACATCGAGAGCGAGCTCCAGGTGAGGACTGGCTAAGTGAATGAAAAAGCCAGTGGTCTCTTCGCTGGTATAAGCGTTTAGTTCTCCTCCTACTCTATCAATAGTTTCGGAAATGGTTTTGGCACTTGGACGCTTGCTCGTTCCCCTAAAGAGCATATGCTCCAAAAAATGGGTAATGCCGTTCAGTTGCTCAGATTCATAGCGAGACCCTATTCCAATTAAAATCAAAACAGTGACTGCTCGCGTCCCTTTCATTGGAGCTGTTATGATTTTCAAACCGTTATCTATTAGATATTTTTTATACATAGCAAAAAATTCTATCTACTTTCTTTTGGGATGTTTTTTGCCTTTTAAGAGTAGAATAAAAAATATTCCACTTAAAAATCCGCCAATATGTGCCCACCAGGCAATTCCTCCTGCCTGGGCAGTCCCCGGCCCTAAGGTTAACATTCCGCTGAAAAACTGCATTAAAAACCAAACTCCTAAAAATATGAAAGCAGGTAGCTTAATTATCTGGAAAAAGAAAAAGATTGGCACAAGAGTGATGACCCGGGATTTAGGATAGAGGATAAAGTATGCACCCAAAATCCCAGCAATAGCCCCACTGGCACCAATTGAGGGCACAGAAGAAGTGGGATTGGCAAAGATATGAGCTAAGCTTGCCCCCAATCCGCAAAGAAGATAGAAAATCAGGAACTTAAAATGTCCCAATCTATCCTCTACATTATCAGCAAAAATCCAGAGATACAACATATTGCCCAGAAGATGAACCCATCCTCCATGTAGGAAAAGGGAAGTGAATATTGGAAAGTAACTCCTAAGGAGTCCTTGAGATACATAGAGGTGAGAATCAAAAAAGCGCGCGGGCACCACACCGGCAAATTTCACAAGTTCTGGCAATTGTCGACCGAGACTAATCTCATAAAAAAAGACAGAAATGTTTGCCACAATTAGAAATACGGTGGTAATGGGATATCTTTCTGATGGTATGGTGTCTTTAAGTGGAATCATTTTTGTTCTATATTTATTTTTTGTAGCAGCAAAACGTAAACTTTGCTTCCCTTTTTCTGCACGGTTGAAACCGTGCCTACAAATGTCATTGTAGGCACAAATTCAATTTGTGCATAGATCGTCTGCGGCAACATTTTATTTTGCCTTGATACCTAATTTATCATATAAAGACCGGAAATTTATCTCCCGATTAACCAGTTCTACTGCTCTGGCTACTTTCTTTTTCCCGCTAACCCTCAAGTGTCTCAGTAGACTTTCTATTTTTTTAACCGTTGTGAGTGTGTCTTCTTTAACCAATATCATCGGTACTTGCCGTTCTTCTGCTCGAGAAATTATAATATCGCCGGGGAAAAGGTTGCCTGTCAAAATAATGCATCTCGTCGAAGTTTCCAGAGCAGCAAGCTGGATGTCCGGGCGGTCACCTCCGGTAATAACCGCTTTGTTTTGAACTTTTCGGAAATACTTTAAAGCCCCTTCGACATTCATAGCCCCTATCATAAAATGTTCCACTAGCTCATCCAGTTTATCATCGCAACAGAGAACTTCTCCTCCCAGGTTATCACAGAGTTCGCCAATGCTAATAGCATTTAATAAGGTATCTTGAGGAATCATGCCCAAAACTTCGATTCCCTCTCTCTTTAAAAAAGGGACTATTCTTCTTTTAAAGTAGTCAATCCTGTCTGAGGCTACGCGGTTTAGAACGACACCTATAAAACTGTCTCCCAGAAGCTCGCTGGCAGCAAGAATAGGGTCTACTGAAATATCTGTTTCGCATTTGTTAATTAATACGGTTTTTGCTTTCATTTTTTTAATTAGTTTTTTTCCGGGGATACCTAAGAATGAACCTTCGTTGAGATTACCCGCTCCTCCTATTAGAACCAAATTTCTACCCTTAGAAATTTTATTATAAGCGTCAATCACTTTATCCTCGATATTTTTTATTTTTTTCGTATAGGCTTGAATGGTGAGGTCCTGAGTCAAAACAACCGGGCAAACTAAATCGAGTGGGTCCCGGAGTCCCAAAATTTCCTTCATGGAGACTCCGTCTTCGTCAGTTAATACCTTTCCTACTCTAACAGGAAGTTTTCCCAGAGGTTTAAAATAGGCAACAGATATACCATCGTTTTGAAACCTCTTTCCCAAACCTATACAAACCAGAGTCTTTCCGGAATATTCGGAAGTAGAACCTACATATAGAGAAACCATTTCATCCTCCTTCATTCAAAAATGTAGCAGTGCCAAGAGTTAAGTTGTAGGTAGTGTAGCCTTTTATGGGCGTAATTTTTACGGGGACAAGCCCCTACACTACCAATTTAAATTAAATTTTTATTGTTAATCGTGAATCTATTACCACAGCTCCTTTCCCCGCAGGTAAAACCATTAATGGATTTATATCAATCTCCAAAATTTCGGAAAAATCTGTAACCAGTTGAGACAGTCTTAACAGAGACTCTCTAACTGCTATTAAGTCAGAAGGTTCTTCTCCTCTCACTCCTTTAAGAATTGGGTATGAACGAATTTCTTTTATCATTAACTCTGCTTCATTGAAAGTTAATGGTGCAATCCTGAAAGATACGTCTTTAAGGACTTCTACATAGATTCCACCAAGCCCGAACATAAGAAGAGGACCGAAGGACGGATCTCTGGAGGAGCCTAATACTACCTCTTTCCCTGGTACAATCATCTCTTCTACAGTTACTCCCATGATTAACGCTTCTGGCATAAATCTCTTTGCATTTGAGATGAGGTCTTCAAAGCTTCTGGCAACTTGAGACTTCTCAGTGATTCCCACCTTAACTCCCCCTACATCAGATTTGTGTAAAATATCTGGTGAGACAATCTTCATCACCACTGGATAACCGAGGGAGTTCGCCGCAGAGATTGCCTCACGCGAAGTCTCAGTAACGATTCTCTGGGGAAGAGAAAAACCATAGGCTGAGAGCACTTCTCTTGTTTCTTCGGTAGTCAAATTCGCTTCGCTTTTTTCTTTTGCTTTTGTGAAAATCTTCTCTGCTTTCTTCTTATTTACCTCAAAAGACAGAATCTTGCCAAAAGGTGTCTCTTTCCACTTTCGGTATTTAACCATAGCCTCCAGAGCAGAAATAGTACGCTCCGGGTAAGAATAATTAGGTATCTTTCCCGAACGCAAAATCCTTATGCCCTGTTTAACTTCCAACCGTCCCATAAAGGAAGAGACAATGGGTTTGTCAGAGACTGCTGAGGAAATCTTGCTTATAACTTCTGCCGTTTCTTTTATCTTAGTCATCGCTTGAGGAGCCAAAATTACAGTAAGACTATCAACTCCCGGGTCATTAACGATGGTTTTCATTGCCTTCTCATAACGATCTGCTCCTGCATCGCCAATCACATCAACTGGATTATATATGGAAGCGTTAGAGGGAAGTTCTTTTCGGAGTTTACTAATTGTGTTTTCCCTGAAAGAAGCCATCTGGAGAATAGAATTTTCTACTGCATCAGCGGCAATAATTCCCGGACCACCGGCATTGGTCAGAATAGCAAGATTTGGTCCTCGGGGAAGAGGTTGATAGGCAAAGGCAATAGCGTAATCAAAAAGAGTTTGTACTGTCTCAGCTCTGATTATCCCACATTGTCTAAAAGCTGCTTCATAGGCGGTGTCCAAACCTGTCAAGGTTCCTGTGTGTGAAGAGGCAGCTCTTGCACCGGCTTGTGTCCGTCCAGATTTGATAATAATAACAGGTTTTTTTCGGGAAACCTCTTTAGCTACTTCCATAAATCTGACCCCATCCTCTATTCCTTCCAGATAGCCAAGGATGACTTTGGTTTCCTGGTCATCAGCCAGGGTAAGCAACAGGTCCACCTCGTCGATATCTGCTTTGTTTCCCAGGCTAATGAATTTTGAAAATCCGACATCTTCCCCAAGTGCCCAATCTAAAACGGCAGTACATAGAGCGCCAGATTGGGAAAAGAAGGCAATATTTCCTGGGGAAGGCATACCTGCGGCAAAAGAGGCGTTGAGGCTTGAAGCAGTATCGATAATTCCCAGACAATTCGGACCGAGTACCCTTATACTTGAGTTTTTGATAGTTTCAACTAATTCTCTTTCGAGTTGCGAACCCTGTTTACCAGATTCTTTGAAGCCGGCTGAAATAATAACTACTGCGCCGATTCCTCTGTTCACGCAATCTTTAAGGATAGAAGGAACAAATTGAGAAGGAATGGCAACCACAGCGAGGTCTATCTCCCCTTCTACAGCAAAAATTGTGGAATATGTTCTTGTTCTCAAAATTTCTTTTGCTTTTGGATTGATGGGATAAATCTTTCCTGGGTAGCCATATTGGAGGAGATTTTTCAAAACGCTATGGCCAACTTTCCCTTCCTGGCGGGAAGCACCGATAACTGCTATTGATTTAGGGTTGAAAAGTTTTTCCACCACTCTTTTGAGTTCAATTCCGTTTAAATAGAAAAATGTATTATTAATTCACTCTATTTTCTTGTCGTATTTTGTTGTTCTTTGCTTAGCCCACTCCCAGGTATAATCGTACAAGTGGAGCCCTTTACTTATTGCTATAATTTCTCCGTCTTCAACTCCAATCTCTTCTGCCATATACTGTTTTACCAGTTGCAGTCCTCCAAGGTTTGAGGGAAAACCTCCCCATAAATCCCAGGACCTAAAATAAGGTATGAAATGGAGTTTGCCATACCTGATTCTGGTGTCTATTAATCTCAAACAGGGAGGGTCTTTTAAACTAACGTCAGAAGGCATTCCAATCTCCATTATCGCCTGATTTGTGCCATATCCCTCTGTCTTGTACATCTTTATAATTTCTTCTACCTGGTTGACATTAAGGGGAATCTCTCTCATCATCTTCTTTCCCTCAACATTTTCCTCTATTCTCACCTTGGGGTCAACCAGCCTTTCACCATAGGTATAGTCTTCGGTTTCTGTCTTGGCTCCGGTCAAAAGGTATTGCAGATAGCCCTGAACGTACTCCATGGTGGTTGGGGGAGGAATGCCTGAACCTTCGGGAATGAGGGGTATTATCTGATGGGAAGGTTTCTTAACTCTGAGGGTAATGAAGTCGAATTCGAGCCTCTTCTGACCCTTATAGCTACCCCTGGTAATCGTGTAGACTTGTCCCTTCTCCAGTATTGCTGAGAGACACTGGAACCAGGCATCGTCGAGGTCGAACGCCTCGATATATACTGGCTTCATCCCTTCGTTTTGAGTATGTTGAGTCATCATTTCAACCCCTCAAACTACCCCCGATTTCATCGGGGGACTCCATTGAATTTATTTTTTCTTACGGAAGTATTTTCTTCCAGGTCTTATAATCAAGAGCTGTCCTGGCCTGATTTTATTGATATTTCTTATTTTATTGCCTCTTTTTATTGCATAGACGGTAGTATAGTATTTTCGAGCAATTCTTCCCAAAACATCTCCCCTTTTCACCTTGTAGCGAATAAATCCCCTTCCCGGAGTTAAATCCTTTACCTTGACGATATTAGTAAAAAATTTCTCCTCTGTGCCGGGAGGAAGCTTTAACTTAAAATTGGGATAGTTCTTGGGAGTGCACCAGACTCGTAGAGCAGGATTCAGTTTTTTTATCTTAGCTTCTGTTGTGCCCACACACTTGGCAATAACTTCCAGGTCAATTACTTTATCTAAAACTACTTCATCATAACTTAAAGGCTCTTCAAAATTTAAGGGGAAACCGTAATCCTGATAATTTTCTCCAATACTTACACAAGCCATAAATTTGGGAACAAAGTTTTCCGTTTCCTTGGGCAGAGCTTTTCTCTCTACTAACTGGTTAAAGTCAACAGACTTAGAAAATTTTAAATCACGACCAATTCCACTTTGTCCCCGATTATAAGCGGCTAGAGCTAAATGCCAGTCATTAAACCAGGCATGGAGGTCTTTGAGGAATTTAAGGGCAGCACGGGTAGACTTTTCCGGATCTCTCCTCTCGTCTATCCAGTAATTAATAACCAATCCCAGGTTTCTGGCAGGAGTTTCCATTAACTGCCATAGACCCACTGCCCGAGCCCGAGAATAGGCACTCACTTTATAAAGACTCTCCACTACAGGTAAATAGACCAGTTCTTGAGGAAGGTCGTATTCTTCCAGAACTCCAAAAATCATCTCTTGGTATCTTCCCGACCTTTCCAGTGCTTCAGCAATTGCTTTTCTTCTTTTTCCTTTAGTATAAAGTTGCATATATTTCTTTGTTAAACTATTTTCAATATCTATGGGTATGGTATAATTTCCTTTTATTTCCTCTGCTTCCAGATTTTCTGTTCCTTTCAGCTCTTCCTTAGAAACGTCAAGAATCGATTGGGAATTTCTCTCCATCTCATCCAGAAGCACATCCAATTTGCCAAAGAGATTATCGTATTCCTCCTTCAATTGATAGTTCAGAACAGCATCCAGATTGGACTTCGCCAATTTTTTCAAAGCTCGTTTATAAAGATTCTCTGCGAGATCAATCTTTCCTTCTTCGTAGGCTATAACTGCCTGATTATAGAGGTTTTCTGTCTCTTTAATTACCTGCCTTAAAGATTCTATTTTTTCCTGAATAGGTGAAGGAGAGCTATTTACAGATTGGAAGATTAATGGAAGGAAGAAGAAAATAGCTATAAAAATCGAAAAGGAAACTTTTTGTTTTATTTTGATATTCTTGTACATTTATAATAGTTTATACTCTTTTTCTCAAATAATCAACCAAAAAAACTATGCTTGAATGTCGAATCTCTCTATTTTAAGCGTTTCCTTCAGGGAATTCATATATTCAAATACCTCAGGGTGTACTGGAATCCCTTCTTTTTTTCTCCGATTTTCCATCTCAAATTCTTTTTCCCCGGCAATATAGATTCTTTCTTTCCCGGGAAATTTCCTAGAACTTTTTATTTCCTTGAACATGGAATCTATCGTTTTCTTAAATTCATCGAGTGGACGGAAAAGTTCTATCTTAATTGCTCCCAGGAAATGGCCAAGATTATACCCTCCCTTTTTAAATCGTGAAAGATGTAAACCATAATCGGCTCCTGTGAGGCAAGCGCATAGAATATCTACAAGCAGACTTAGTCCATATCCTTTATGCCCACCCAACTCTTCTCCTATTCCTCCCAGAGGAAGAAGAGCCGCTTTTTTTGTAGCGATGTCTTCAGTAACCTTTTTGGGATTGGTGAGGGTCTTGCCGTTTTCATCTATTGCCCAGCCTGAGAGCATCTCTTTATTTTCCCTCTCCAGGACTTCCAGTTTTCCTCTCTGGATAATACTCGTTGCCATATCCAGGACAAAGGGAAATGGTCCACCAGTAGGTACAGCCACACTTATAGGATTCGTTCCCAGAACAGGCTCCACTCCGAAAGTGGGAGCGACCGAGAAACGAGCATTAGTGAGAGAAATACCAATCATATCTTTCTCTAAAGCCATTGTTGAATAGTAACCAGCGATCCCAAAGTGGTTGCTATTTTTCACGCCAACAAAACCCATTCCAGTCTTTTCAGCAATTTCGATACATTTCCTCATAGCCTTGTACGCTACTACCTGACCCAAACCGTTTCCGCCATCAATTAAAACACTCACCGCTGTCTCTTTTACTACCTTTATTTTAGTAACAGGTTCAATGCCTCCTGCCTTTATCCCATCCACATATCTTTTTAGACGAGAAACTCCATGTGAACTAAATCCTTTTAAGTCAGCAGCAACCAGAATATTAGCCACTATTCTGGCATCTGAACTGTCCACTCCTAATTTTTTGAAAACTTCGGTCACGAAATCTTCCAGTAATTCTTTTTTTAATATGACTTGCTTTTTCTTCATCATTTTTTTCTCCTTTTTGTAGCAGCAAAGCGTCCCGACTCATCTAGCCTCTAAGCTTCGATTTTTGCAGGGGCTGGATTCATCGGGACTACATTATTACTGTATAAATAAATCCAATCATTATCATCAGAAATACTGGAAGAATCAATTCTTTACGGTAAAGCTTCAGCCAATCAGCCTGGAAATATTCTCTGGTTAATGATAGACAAAAGTGGACAGGTGTCAGCAAGACCCCGGCAAAACCACACATAAAAGAAAAAGTCATAAGTGACAATTTACCTTCAAAAAGGGGCAGAATAACAGGGAAAGTGATACCCACTGCAGCCATCGTCATTCCCGTCAAAAAGCCTACAATGAAAGGGAGAAAAGAAATAACTAAGTATCGGGGAATACCCGCAGTGTTAAAGAAAAGAGGCAGGCGTTCTATCATTCCTGTAGTTCCTAACATCGCCTTAAAAATCATAATACCAAAAACCATAAGAATCATCCCATACTTCCCTTTTGCCAGAGAGCGCAAAACTGTTCTAATAGAAATCTGATTGCTGATGATTGTGAACACTATTGCCACAAGGAGAGCGTATAAAACTCTTAACCTAAAAACGAGGACCAGAACCATTACCAGAATAATTGGCGATAGGTTGAAGAGAAAATTCAGGATTGCCCGGCCTTTCCCGGAAAGAGCTTCTCCCGAATGTTCAGGTCTCCATTTCAGTCTCCCTGTACCCCAAATTATTCCTATAATAATTGCACTCGCTGTCAAAATGCTATTGCTTGCAATTATTCTATAAACAGGCACGCCCAGAATGCCAGCGGCAAGTATGATTCCCGGATAGAGTGGGAGAGTATACTCCCAGATATGTCTAAACCAAAAATTGAGAAAGGTCTTTCGCTCATTGGATATGCCCATCTCCTGAGTAATTTCCTTTACCACTGGAGCAGAAACGAGCGCTCCGCCAAACATGGGAAGAAAACCGATCACTGCCGGGATAACGGCGATAACCCACCTTATGTCTAAAAGCATTTTTTTCATGTTACTGATTATTTTCTTAAAAGTATATGCTGCATTCATAGATAGGTTGAATACAATTACAAGAAAAAGAATGGCAGCAATCTCCAGAGTCTCCCTTGACAGGCAAGCAGCGTAAAAAGTTTTTAAAATTTCTGTTAAGCTAAACCTGTAAGCAATACCCAGAAAGAGCGCCGCTATTATCATAGTCAGAGTCAGATTCAATTTACATTTGAAAAGAATCAGAATAATTGCCAGAGAAACAATCAAGATTATTAAGTCGTGCATATTTACTCTTCTCCCAAAGAGACTGCAGGGGCTCAATTTATTGAGTCCGTTTCTGCGGGTTCACCCAGCCCCTACACAGGGGCGGGGTGAATCGAACCCCTACGACGGTGAAGTAATTATAATAGATTTCTCGATAAAAAATCAAATAAAAAAAATCTTCCCGTCTGGGAAGATTAACTTCAATACTTTAAATTAAAAATATCTTCAAAAATTACTCTTCAGAAGTTTCTCTACGCCTTTCCTGAAAATCCGCCTTATATTCGGCTTTTTCAATAAACATGCTGAATTTATTCTCAATGGTATTATTAATCGTTACAACTTCGAATGGCTTCACAATATAGTCATCTGCTCCTTTCTCAAAAGCACGCTCAACATCTTCTAACCGGTCTAAAGCGGTAAATATGAAAATGGGAATATCTTTTGTCTTCTTATAAGACTTGAGTAACTCACAAACCCTGAAGCCACTCATCCCGGGCATAACCAGGTCTAAAAGGATAAGGTCTGGCTCAAACATCCTTGCTTTTCTAATTCCATCTATTCCATTATTAGAGGTAATCACTTCGTGTCCAAACTTCCCCAGTCTGAACTTAAGAAGTGTCAGGACGCCTTCTTCATCATCTATTGCTAGTATTCTTAGCACCTTTTTTTCCATACTATTATTATACTACGTCCATAGAAAAAAATCAAGTGTAAAATTATAACCAACTGTCACTAATGTTCTTTCCAATCTGCACAATTTTGTGTCTCGATTTTTCTCCCTGAACTATTTTTATCTGGTTCTTTTTCACTTTGAATTCTTGAGAGAATAATTTAATCAAAAGTTTATTCGCCTTTCCTTTTTCCGCTGGTGCCCTCAGGTGAACTTTCCAGCAATTTCCTTCCCTTTTAATTTCGTTCCTTCCGGCATTGGGAATCACCTTGACATTTAAAAGCATCCCGTCACCTTTCTGCTAAATTTAAAGAGAAACTCGCAGTTATCAAATCTTCGGAAAACCCTTTGGCGAAGGGAATCCTCGTTGAATCGGCCTCCTTTACAATGCTGACAAAGCCCATTAAATTCTTCATATT
This sequence comes from Clostridia bacterium, assembly GCA_009619095.1. GTDB lineage: Bacteria > UBA6262 > WVXT01 > WVXT01 > WVXT01 > WVXT01. The sequence goes on along the minus strand of WJOT01000043.1, from coordinate 45,723 downwards.
CTCCTTGAGATATTTCTCGATTACACAATGTATATCTGTGTTTTTCCTCTTCGAGTTCGGTCTCACTACAACCACCTTTCGGGGAGAACTCCAAGAAGGTTGGGAGTCCTTGCGAAAGCAAGGTCTCTGGTCGTCAGCCTCCCTATCGGGAGGACTCCAGCTTTAGAGATGACCGGAAATAAAAAATGGGCCCACCCCGATATGAATCGGGGGACTCTCCCGATATGTATCGGGATGCTCTAACCAGTTAATTTATGGCCTAAAATGAAAAATGGGCCCACTAGGATTTGAACCTAGGACTCCCTGATTATGAGTCAGGTGCTCTAACCAGCTGAGCTATGGGCCCAATTGTGTTTTTATTAAATTTTTAATATATATCCTACTCTTTTGACTCTTAATTCTTCTCTCTTCCTTTACTGCTTCTGATCTTAGCTTATATTCTTTCTTATAGACTAAAATTAAAGGTTTTTTGCCTTTTGTTGAAGTGGAATGACCTTTGTTATGTCTATGTATTCTTTTCCCTAATTTGGACGTGCTACCTACGTAATAACTCCCATCTTTGAGGCTTCTTAATATATATACGTAAAACATTAATAACCTAGGACTCTCCCGATATGTATCGGGATGCTCTAACCAGCTGAGCTATGGGCCCAATTGTGTTTTTATGCTATGAGTGAATTTATTATATTAGTAAATAAATAAAACGTCAAGAAAATTTTATTCTACTTTCAGCGCCCTACCCCATCCCAAAACAGGGACGGGATTGGAAAAGGATGCTCTGACAGTGACTAGATGAAAATTTTTGGTTTTTTGAGTCCTACGGTAATTAGTGTTTCTGTTGCGGTAGTACCTGGAATTGCCCTTATCTTATTAATCACAAGCGAGGCAAGTTCATCTGTATCTCCTACTTGCACGTTAACTACGAGGTCCCACCGGCCAAAAACAGCAATAACTTTCTGGACTCCACTAATTTGCCTTAATGCTTCCATAACAGCTTCTTCATGTCCTGATAATAGCCGGACAAAAACCAACCCAGAGACCATTGTTTCCTCCTTCTATCAACCCTCCCTTTCGGGAGGACTCCAGAGCCGATTTCATCAAAGATGCAGAGCTTTGCTCTGCATCTACTTCCGAGAAAAAAGGTCTGCAAAATACTTAACTTTGCAAGCATGCTCGATAGAACATATCGTTACGAACGCTTCCTCGACAATCTTTCCGATAGCAATAGGTCCGTGTTCTTTTATTATCGCGCCTTTGTGGTCTTTAAGTACATTCGCTGCGTTTTGGGCAAGCTCTTTCGACCCTACTCCTCCTGTTATGATAGGAATCTCGTGTAGGAAGTATTTGCTTTCACAGTCGGAAGGGATTAACAGGTTTGTGGAAGAAATCATCGATTGCACTATGGCAAATGGAGAATGGGCATGGATTATGGCTAAAGCGGAAGTCTCTTTGTAAATATGCCTATGGACTATTGTTTCTGAGGAAGCTATGGTGTCGAAACTACTGGGCTTATCCAGGTCTAACTCTACTACCATATTCTCATCGATCTCGTCGAGCATACTACCGCTTCTGGTAATTATGAGTTTGTTTCCTACTCTCACGCTGATATTGCCGAAATGGGAATGGGCCAATCCACACTGAACCATCTTTTTGCCAAATTTGCTAATTTCTCTCCACATTATGACTCCTTGAAGGGCTCTTAAAGTGTCCTTGTGCAATTTGAAATTGTGCCTACAAATATTTTCAACCTAACCAATGTCTACCGGGCGACCATCCCGATATATCGGGACCCCTACGCGTTCAAAACCACAATACGGGCTCAATGAATTGAGCCCCTACATTTGAATGTTGAGTTGTGCCAGTTTCTCTTTTGTGGGTATGCCCTTTTCACTCCATCCCCGGAATCGATAGTATTCCAGAAGAGATGCCAGAAACTCGTCTTTCTTAATATTCCTGCCCTCCACTCCTCCATCCTCTTGGAAAAACCTTTCCGGGAGGGTGTCGTCTTTATTACTGAATTTCTCTTTCAGATTGAACAATTTCTCTATATTCCAGACTCGCTCTCCTATCTCAAGCAGTCTTTCTGAGACAAAATCTATTCCGGTCACTGCACTTAGAATATTTGCCCACTCTTCTTCTCCCACGCTGAAAAGGGCAAATTTACAAACTACCAGAGAATCGACTGCGGTGAACAGATTCTGAATAACCTGCACAAGACCAGATTTTCCTGAGAAAGTAAGTCTGTTTACTAGTTTGGGTTTACCGAAAATCTCTGGACCAATCATATATGCTCTCAGATGGCATCCTCCTCTATTGGAAGTGGCATATCCTAAAGCCAATCCTAAAACTCCTCTCGGGTCATAGCCGGGTAACTCGAGACCTTTAACCTGCATGCTTATATCGGGGTTTTTGTTGACTCTGGCATATCTCATCGAGCCTTCGGATAATTCTTGACCAATCTCTTTTCTCTCACCAATTAGTTCGACTAACTTTAATAATTTTTCATCTGTGAGTTGCTTTCCGTTCAGTTCCAAATAGCAGGCAATTGTGCTTCCGGCAGTAATGGTATCCATACCATAATCATTGCAGAGTCTATTTGCTTTCATTATTGTCTGAATGTTGGAAATCATGCAAGAGGAACCGAACATACTTATGGTCTCATATTCAGGTATTTCCATTTCCGTGTCCCTGACTTCACGCTTGCAGGCTATGGGACAAGCATAGCAGGGTGTCTTTTTTATGGGAAAAACCGAATTTATCTTCTCTCCAGAAATTTCCTCTGCAAAATCAAACCGGGAAAACCTGAAATTCCCCGTGGGAAGAATCCTCATATAGTTTATCAAATTGACCAGAACTGCTGTTCCATACTGGTTAAGACCTTTGGAAGATACGGGGCTAGCTACAAGGAGCCTGGTTATGTCCTGAAAATACTTTTTGTATCTATCCCTGTCAAAGATGGGTATTTTCTTATTTCCTTTCACTACAATTGCTTTTAAATTCTTGCTGCCCATCACAGCTCCCAATCCGCCACGACCACAGGTATGGGTATAGTCGTTCATTATGTTGGCAAACCTTATTCCTTTTTCTCCCGCTCTGCCTATACAGGCAACTCTCCCGAATTTCGATAATTCCCGGGTGACTTCCCGGGTATTTTTGCCCCAGAGATGCTTTGCATCTTTTATGGAGATTTTGCCGTTATGAATCTCTATGTATACTGGTTCCTCTGCTTTCCCGAATACTACTAATCCGTCAAACCCGGCAAACTTTAATTCGGGGCCAAAGCTCCCGCCACTGTTAGAATCGAATATGGTGCCGGTTAGTGGAGATTTAGAAACAGTGGCATATCGTCCGGAAGTGGGGCAAGTAGTACCAGTGAGGGGTCCGGCAGCAAACACGAGGATATTTTCCGAAGAGAGTGGGTCGACACCAGGCTTCACTAAATCATAGACGAGTTTCACCCCTAGACCACGGCCTCCCAGGTAGTCGGCGAGGAATTCTTTGCCTAATGGAATGGGCTCTATTTTCTTTTCAGTTAAGTAAACTTTTGCTATCTTCCCGTTCCAACCAAACATCTTATCCTCCAGCAATTATCGGGAAGAGACAAAGGGTGTCCCCTTCTTGAAGGGGAGTCTCTTTTCCTTGGGTAGACTCATTGACGATAACAAGAAGAGGTTCATTCTGGGGTATCCCTATTTTGGAAAGTAGATCTTTTACGATAGAACCTTCTTCGATATTTATCTCCAGATTGTCTCTCCGGGAAAACTTACGAACACTGGCAAATAATTTTACATTTACTTTCAACAGGAATTCCAAGTTGTGAGTCAAACTTTCGTTTGACACTCCGGTCTCGTTAAAAATGTACCTGTCACCTTTTTTAGAAGAGGCAGTAGGGGACTGGGCAACCTCCAGCATACTCTGAATCTACACTTACGTATCCAGGTGCCTCTTCCCCTGCCTCTTTAGGGATAGAACCGAGATAGAGTACCTGCTGGGGTTTGCTTCCATACCGATAGACGGTAACTCCTTTGCATCCAAGTTGATAGGCGAGTTTGTAAACTTTTCCCACTTCTTCCACTGTGGCTTCATACGGAAGATTGACTGTTTTTGATACAGCATTGTCTGTATACTTCTGGAAAGCCGCCTGCATTCTCACATGCCATTCAGGTGAGATATCAAAAGCTGTCACGAATATCTTCCTTATCGATTGGGGAATCTTCTTCATATGTTGTATTGAACCCTTCTTTGCTATCTCCATCATTAATTTCTTATCATAAAATCCCTTTTCCATCGCTACTTCTTCAAATAAACTATTGGTCTCCAGAAATTGTGTGCCTTCCAGTATCCTGCGAACGTATGATATAGCAAATAGAGGTTCTATGCCACTGGAACAACCTGCAATTGTGCTTATTGTCCCTGTGGGCGCAATTGTGATTAAAGCGGAATTTCGCACCCTGACCTTTCTCTTAGCCCAGATACTTCCTTTGAAGTTTGGAAAGACTCCTCTCAGCTTTGCTAGTCTTTTCGATTTTTCTCTCGCTTCTCTGGCGATAAATTTCATAGTCTTTTCAGCAATACGGATTCCTTCTTGGGAATTATAGGGAATGCCCAGTTTAATTAGCATTTCGGCAAATCCCATAACTCCCAGGCCAATTTTTCTGTTCCCCTTTGTCATTCTCTCTATCTGAGGGAGCGGATATTTATTGATATCAATAACGTTATCCAGAAAATGGACGGCTGTTCTTATTATGTCCCTCAATTTTTGCCAGTCTATCTTCCTTCTCTTAGCCATTTTTGATAAATTTATTGAACCTAAAACGCAGGATTCGTACGGCAACAAGGGCTCTTCACCACACGGGTTAGTGCTCTCTATTTTTCCAATATGGGACGTGGGATTGTATTTGTTTATTCGGTCAATGAATACGAGACCTGGATCTCCTGTCTTCCAGGCTGTCGCTATTATCAAGTTAAATATATCTCTGACCCTTAATTTTCTGGTAGGTTTTCCTGTTCTGGGATTTATTAGCTCATACTCCTTGTCTGCCTCAAGCAATCTCATAAACTTATCTGTAATGGCAACTGAGAGATTGAAATTAGTAAAGGCGCCTTCCCTGATTTTGGCTGTGATGAACTCCAGGATATCGGGGTGGTCTACTCTCAAGATTCCCATATTTGCTCCTCTTCTCCTGCCTCCCTGTTTGATTATATCTGTTGCCATATCGAACACACTCATAAACGAAACAGGACCGGAAGCAATTCCTTTAGTTGACTTGACTAAATCTCCTTTTGGTCTCAGTTTGGAAAATGAGAACCCTGTTCCCCCACCTGACTGATGAATTAAAGCCATATCTTTTACTGCTTCAAAGATTGATTTCATAGAATCTTCAACAGGTAAGACAAAACAAGCAGATAATTGACCCATCCTAGTCCCCGCATTGATCAAAGCAGGGCTATTGGGAATGAATTCCAGATTCGACATTACCCTGTAGAATTCTCTTTCTGTCTTTTCTGCATTAAATTTTTTCCCATAGAGATGGTCGGCACTGGCTACCTTTCTGGCTACTCTCTGGAACATTTTCTTAGGAGTTTCGATTAGATTACCCGATTCGTCTTTTAATAAGTACCTCTTCTCTAGAATTCTTATGGCATTCACCGGCAATTTCAAATCATCTTCTATACCAAAGATTCCTTTGGCTTCACGAACCTCTTTTCGCTTCTGGCGATAGAGGATGTATGCCTTTGCCACTCTGGTAAGTCCCTTTTTAATCAAAACATTCTCTACGATATCCTGTATATCCTCAACACCTGGAATCTTTCCCACAAATTTCTGCTTGACTATCTTTATGACCTGGCGGGATAGTCGTTCTGCCAGGGCCCTGTTCTTTGCCTTTACTGCAAGAATAGATTTTTCAATAGCCCTGGTAATCTTATTCTGGTCAAAATTTACTATCCTGCCATCCCTCTTGCGAATTTTCGTTACCATTCTGTCCTCTTACTGATTGGGCGAGCAACCTGCCTTGGCGGGCAATTTGCAAGTCGCTCTTATACTGACGCTCCGCTACTCCATTTTAAAGCAAAGTTTCGCTCTGTTGGGCAAAAAAGTACCTGTCACTTTTTCTAATTTAACTTTTTTTCAGAAAATAATCAACAAAAAAATCCCTGAGTTTAGAGAAAAATGGTTTCCCTAAAACTCAGGGATTCTATTAACCCTCCCTTTCGGGAGGACTCCAGAGTCGATTGCTGGGCAAAAAAGTAGCCTGTTCCCTTTTTTGTCACCTTTTTCCTATGGAATTATTCAACGTATTCTCTTAAATACTTGCTTCTTGAGGGATGTCGCAGTTTTCTTATCGCTTTTGCCTCGATTTGTCTTACTCTTTCCCTGGTTACATTAAATATATGACCTACCTCTTCTAAAGTGCGGGGATACCCCACTCCAATTCCAAATCTCAATTTGATAATCTTTGCCTCCCGTTCGGTCAAAGTTGATAACACTTTCTCTATCTCCTTTTGGCGCAAAACATCTAAGGCGACATTGACCGGAGAGAGGTTATCGCGGTCTTCGATGAAATCTTCCAGATGGCTTTCTTCTTCTTCACCAATAGGAGTAGCTAAGGATATCGGCTCTTGCATTATCTTTAATACGGCGCGTATTCTTTCTGGTGCCATCTTCATTTCTTTAGCATATTCTTCAATGAGAGGGTCCCGTCCATATTTCTGGCGATAGCGACGAGCAATTTTGGTCAATTTACTAATAATCTCTTTCATATGTACGGGAATTCTGATGGTGCGAGCTTGGTCGGCTATTGCCCGATTTATAGATTGCCTAATCCACCAGGTTGCATAGGTGGAAAACTTAAACCCTCTCTTATATTCAAATTTGTCAACTGCTTTCATCAGGCCGATACTGCCTTCCTGAATTAAATCTAACAAAGAGAGGTTGGGGTTGATATGTTTTTTGGCAATACTTACCACCAGTCTTAAGTTTGCCTTAACCAGTTTCAGTTTACTGTCGAGAATTTCTGACTCGAGTTGAGTAACCTGATTGTACAGCTTCTTTATGGCTAAGAAGTCCATTCCCATGGTTCGCTGAAGCTGGAGGAGGCGCTGAGAAATGTTTTTTAAATTTTTGTGTATTCCTTCAATCTCTTTTAAAGTTACTCCCGTTTTCTTCTTGAATTCTGAGCGGGAGATTTTCTTTGCCTTAGCTCTTCGCCAGAGCTTTTTAGCTTCAGCGAAGGGGAGTTTAAGTTTTCGCTGATAGTAATTGCTTTCCTTTTCCAGTTGTTTTAACTTTAGACCTGTCTGTTTTATTTTTGTAATTATTTTTTTAACTTTCTCTGATTTTAAGTTCAAATCGAGAATTTGTTGTAGAATTTTCTTCTTTTCCTGGCTCAATAATTTCTCGACCTTCTCTTTTGACTTGGGAGTAATTCTCTTTGCCGTTAATCTCTTCTCGCAGGCAAGGATTTTCTTCTCGCTTTTAGTAATTTCCCGAACTACCCTTTTCATCTTCTGTCTCATTCTGGCTAAAGCTGCGTTAGTCTTTCGACCTCGAGGCATTAACTCCTTAGGAGTAATCTCACGTCTCTCTAGCATCTTACCCATCTGCCTTATTTCTCTCAAAGCTATGGGGGACTCTAACGCTATCTGTTTCAGCTTCTTTTCATTATCTTTTATGCTCTTGGCTAAATACATCTCCTGAGGCCGACTAAGAAGAGAAACCTTACCCATTTCGTTCAGGTACATCTTTATGGAATCGCTTGTTTCTATTTCAGTGGTGGGAGTTATGGGGACTAAGCCTCCCTTTTCCTCCTCGGCTTTCTCCGGCCTTTCAATTATGGCAATTTTATCAACTACATCGATTCCCAGCTCGTCCAGCTTGGTAAGGATATCGTCTATTTCGTCGGAATCGATTATGCTTTCAGGAAGTTGCTCGTTTATCTCTTGATAGGTCAGTTTTCCTGTCTCTTTTCCTTGTTCAATTAACTCAGAAATTTTTTCTTTATACTCTTTCATTTTTACTTCCTTTAAGTTGCTTTCTCAGTTTTTGAAACTTTTCTATCTTCTCAGATTGTACTGGCAAGCCTCTATCTGCCAGAGAGGCAAGTTCTTCTCTCATTTTTCTTTCTTTCTTTTCTGACTTGTGCGTTTTTACTTCATTAACCAATGCGTTGACTATCCCTGGTGAGAATTCTGCTTTTTTCTCTTCGATAGCCAGGGAAGCGATAATTTGATTGACCTTGGCTGAAAATTGTAAATCCTCACTGTAAATCCTATCCATAACTATTGCTGGGTCTATAGATTTCTTCTTGTCATATAATTCGTATATAACCTTCACAACCCTGGAAAGGTCGTTTATAAGGAAGTCTTCAGGTGTGACTTCTGCCCTGATTGTTTCAATTTCCTCAGGATAATTGATCATTACCTGCACCAGCCCCTTCTCTGCCTTGAGAACACCTTGCTGAGAAGTAGGGTCGCGAAAGTCTCTGGCGAGTTCCTCTCTGTAAGAGGGTTCTTGCCACTGGTAAGTCTTTCTGTTTATCCTTCCCAGCTCTAAAAGTAATGTTTCTTCATCTACGGAAATTAACCGGGATAACTTTTTAATTTCTTCTTTCTGCTCTATCAGATTCTTTATTCTGGCAATGGTGGGCAAAACCTCTTCTACTACGGCAACTTTTCCTTCAGAAGTATTCAAATCGGTAGTTTGTGAAACTAACTTAATGCGATAATCAACTAAAGAGAGTGATTGGGAAATTTCTCTTTGAAATTTTTCTGCCCCCTGAGAGCGAAGGAAATCATCAGGGTCAGTGCCTTGAGGCAATGCCACTACTTTCACTTTCAGTCCACTCCCTATCAATAGGTCTAATCCCCTTAATGCGGCCTTAACCCCGGCGGTATCAGCATCGTATACTATTACTACCTCTTCAGCATACCGCGATATTATGGAAACATGGTCTCTGGTCAAAGCAGTTCCCAGAGTGGCCACGCTGTTCTCTACTCCAAATTGATGACAAGTTAGAACATCTGTATATCCCTCCAAGATTATAATTTGATTCTTTTTCTGAATAGATTCCTTAGCGAGATTGAGTGCGTAAAGAATCTTTCCTTTATAAAAAACCGCTGTCTCGGGAGAATTCAGGTATTTGGGTAATCGTTCTCCTAAAACTCTTCCACCAAATGCAATTATTCTGGACTGAACATCAGAAATCGGGAAAATAATCCGATCGAAAAGCTGGTCGCGATAATCGTTTCTCTTTTCGGAAAAAGTGATCAATCCAGCTTTTTCTAAGAGCTCCTTCGAATAACCTTTATTTACAGCAGCCTCTAACAACCCCCTCCCCGAACCAGGGGCATAGCCAAGTCCAAATTTGTCAATAACTTCTTCTTTCAATCCTCTCTTGTTGAGATATTCCCGTGCCTTTTGAGCGGATATGGAATTCTTTAAACACCTGTGAAAAAAGTCGGCTGCATGACGATTGATTTCAAAGAGACTCTTTCTCTCTTGAGAGACTCTGGAGGATTCCTCCCGGCTGGCTCTATCTTTGGGAAGAGAAATCCCTGCCCGCTCAGCTAACCTTTCTACAGCCTCTATAAAACTTATCTTCTCATGCTTCATCAGGAAATTGAAGACATTTCCTCCTTCTCCGCAACCGAAGCAATGAAATATCTCTTTTTGCGGTGAAACGATGAAAGAAGGTGTCTTTTCCTGATGGAATGGACAGAGCGCCTTAAAATTACTTCCTATTTTCTTTAGAGGCAAATATCCAGAAATGACCTCCACAATATTATTGCTCTGCCGTATTTGGTCTATTAAGTAGCCTGGAATAGCCAAAGTAACTCCTTCCTCTCATCCCTGGCCGTGGCTCGTGCCACCCTGGCCGTTAAGGCCCAGAATGGGCAGGCCTAACCCTCTCCTCAAAGAGGAAAGGGAACTTTCATCTTAGAAAGACTATCTCTTAACGCGGTAAAAACCCGAACAAGAAATAATATTTAGAGGGCTAAACTTCTTTATAGCTTGATTTAATAGGAGGTTGAGCCCTAAAGTATCGGAGGCCATATGACCGGCAATTACCACATTTATATGGAACTTTTCTGCATTCTGGTAATGTTTCTCGCTCATGTGCATTCCCACTATTGTGCCGACTCCTGAATCGCTAAGTTTCTCTAAGGCTTCCTCTGACCCTTCAGTGCCACCAGTCATATCAACGAATATCTTTCCTGCCCGCCTCTTTTCAGAACCAACTATAACTTTCGGTCCGCTGCCTCTCGCGGTAGCTTGTTTATACTCCGGTATCTCCTTCAACAGCCCAAATACATCTTCCACTCGTTCTGGTCTCTTCTTATCTAACAATTCTTGCAGATATGTAGTTACACAATTATCTGCTGGAGTATGCACACAAATAAAGGAAATATCGAGCAACTCTGCTGCATCTACTGCCCGGAAGTGGTTTACCGGCATCACCTTGCGGCTAACATCCTTTATCCTCTTTGCCAGAAGGTCTTCTGCTATATTTATGGGAACACCATACTTGTTCAGGATGTCTGCTTGCATACCCATAACTTCATAGAAATTAGCATAAGCACGACCTTGGGGATGGTGAGCAAGGACTAATTCAATCTTTTTCCCCTGCGATTTTAAGCGGTCGGCTAAAAGCAGTTCCGGGGTCTCGATATCAATTCCTACAAGGATGTTTTTTATTTCTTTTTTAGTGTCGTTCAATATCCTGGTATCACTATAAGGGTTACTAAGGGTTTCCTGATCAAACTCTCTTTTTTTTGCTGCTTCCATTTTTTCAAACTCTTCTTTTTTCCTTTTTATCTCCAGTTTAACCCTTTCTACCCCACGAGGGTCGTGAGAAACTCCTTCTTCTATAACGAATTTGTAAAATTCAGTAAGGTTCAATTTATCATTTCCTTTCCGGTCCTCCCCTTTAGAGCATTCATCACTACCCTTGGGGAATGGATTTTGCGCAAAGACAAATTTTTATCCGCAACCCTGTTTTCTAACGGGGGTGGTTCGAGATACGAATTTACTTCCCTCAATATAATAGCGATAAGGAAGGTTCCTACCTTCCTTTATTCCTATACGCCCCGTATTGACGATGCTGAAGTCCTTAGAAAGGATTTCCTTCTTTCTGGAAGCAATCCGGGAGATAATAAATAGTTTGTTTCCCGTTAAGTCAGCCCCGTTCATCGACCCCGTAATACCTAAAGCCTTGGTCAATTTGCCAGGGCCATTGGTAAGACGAGCTAAGGGTCCATCTATTCTTCTGTGTTTTTTCATTAGTTTTATGCCTTCCTGGGGTTCTAAGGCCCTGATCAGAACAGCCCCGCTTACGCCATCCTTTTCTGTAACAACATTAAAGCAGTAATGGTTGCCATATACGAAGTAGATATACGCTTTCCCTGCTGGCCCAAACATTATCCTGTTACGTTGGGTAATTCCCCGATAAGCATGGCTTCCGGGGTCTCTCTGTCCAAGATAGGCTTCTGTTTCTACAATTTTACCCGAAATTATACCCTCATCCATTTTATGAACGAGGGTTTTACCTAACAGTTCTTGAGCAACGATTTTTGTCTTGCGGGAATAGAATTTTTTTGACAGTTTACTTATCAATTATCTTTTTTTGTTGAAACGACTTAAAAGCTTTAGTTGCCTTCTCCTCTGTTTCCTTTTTGACTCGGCGGCCTTTCTCTTTCTGCGAACACTGGGACTTTCATAATATTCCCTTTTCTTTATTTCCGTCATAAGTCCTGCTCTTTCGCATTCGCGTTTAAATCGCCGTAAAGCCGCATCTATAGACTCATTTTCTCTAAGCTTTACCTCAGTCACATCTTTTCACCGCCTTACGTGAATCCAGCCCCTACACAGGGGCTGGATGAATCAACCTGTGTTCCCCCAGATTTACATCGGGGGACGTTCTTTACTTCGCTACCTATCAACCTGGAGGCCAGCCTAATTTTCGACCACCCAACAAGTGAAAATGTATGTGAAACACTGCTTGGCCAGCATCGGCATTGCAATTTGCTACAATACGGAAGCCACATTGGGCAATGCTCTCTTGAGAAGCCAGTTTTTGAGCAACTAAGTAAATCTCTCCTATTAAATCCTTGTCTTCTGAAGTCAAATCCACAATTGTGGGAATGTGCTTTTTAGGCACGATTAAAAGGTGTACCGGAGCCTGTGGATTGATATCCCTGAAAGCTATAACTTGCTCATCCTCATAAACGATATTCGCGGGAACCTTTTTGTTTACGATACTACAAAAGAGACATTCTTCCATTTTTCTTCCAGAGCATACTTTGGACAAAATATCAACCTTTAATTATACTACAGAAAAGTCAAATTGTCAAGCGAAAAATGTGCTCGGAACTACTATATCTGAGAGAGTCTCTTTTTCAGCAAGTTGATCATTGGGGTGGGAATGGGGTCTACAGAACTTATCAACGCTAAATAGGTGCTGACCCAATCACTAAGATATACGAGAGAATGGAGGCGAGACAGGAGAGATTTCCCGCTGGAAGTTACATGCTGGACTCCTGCTACCTTGTCTTTTAGAATACTTTCTGTTATTATGATTCTCTGTTTAATTCTTTCGTTTTCAGCACTGTCCCTCAGGAAAATTAGGTAGAATTTCTTCGTAAATTCGCTACCACTGGCCCAAACTTCAATTTCATTATGGTTCATTTCTGGCAATAGACTGAAGAAAGCTATGCTCTTGCTATTTTCATTGAATTGGTTCTTCCAGCGGACAGCACAGGCAGCCAGATGCTCAGGAGCATATATGAGTAGAAAATGCCCCTTTATTCTTTCCGACAGCTCCTTTGCTAAATTGGCCTTACTCCGGGGGTTATACTGTTTACACAAGAGTTGCAAATTCTGAATTGTCTCTCGAATCTCCTCTTCTTTAGAGCCAATTAATCCCACCCTTTCCAGAAGAGTAACCATGGGAAAAAATAAATACCCAAAAGTTGCCCGTGGTGGCATGCCTCCTATAATTTCAATTATATCGATGCCATCTTTCTGACATAGTTCTTTTAACTTTCCCCCACTGGTAATAGCTATGATCTTTGCAGAACGAGAGAGAGCATCCTGATAGGCAGATAGAGTCTCCTCGGTATTGCCCGAATAGCTGATGGCGAAGACTAAGGTATTCTCTCCTACATACTGTGGAAGGAGATAATCCCTGTTGACTTCAATAGGAATATTTGCCTCTCTCTGGAGATAGGACTTTAACAGGTCACCACCTGCTGCTGAGCCTCCCATTCCACAGACCACCACCTGGTGGATGGAGTCGTATCTTTTCACATCAATGGGATATTTCTTGGTAATTTGCACTGCCTGTTCACATTGAACGGGAAAATCTTCCAGATATTTAAGCATTTCATTCATTTTCGCTACTCCCCGCCACCCTAAAGGGCGACCCCGATGTATCGGGGGCACTCTTCAGAGTGCCAGAACGCGAAGTTTTGCTTCGCTACTCCTACGTTGAAATAAAATTATGGTAAGGCTTCGAATTTCTCTATAATTTTGTTTACTTCTTCTTCTTTTGAAGTAGCCAAAACCTGGTTGGCCAGTTCCCGAGCTGTAGTTAAGCTCGTCGAACGAACAATTTTCTTAATCTTAGGTATGGATAATGGGGACATACTGAACTCATTGAGACCCATACCAAGGAGAATCTTTGTAAAAGAAGGGTCTGCAGCCATTTCCCCACACATTCCCACGTGCTTGCCCACTTGATGTCCAGCATCTATTATCCTTTTGATCAGTCGCAAAATGGATAGATGCAATGGTTTGTAAAGGTGCGCGACATTTTCGTTAACGCGGTCTACTGCTAAGGTATATTGGATTAAATCGTTTGTTCCAATGCTTAAGAAATCGGCTTCTCGGGCTAGAATATCTGCAATTAAAGCAGAGGAAGGAGTTTCAATCATTACTCCTACTTCTATATTTTCATCAAAAGAGATTTCCTCTTTTCTTAATTCATTCTTTACTTCTTCGAGCAACTCATTGGCATGTCTCAGTTCCTTTGCACAACATATCATGGGATACATTATCTTCAAATTCCCTTCTACTGAGGCGCGAAGAATAGCCCTTAATTGGGTTTTAAAAACATAAGGATATCTAAAGCAGAGCCTGATTGCCCTCAAGCCCATAAAAGGATTGCGCTCTGGAGAAATGCCAAATTCACCCACAAACTTATCTGCTCCCAGGTCCATTGTCCTGATTATCACCGGATAAGGCATCATTTTTCGAGCTACAGAGGCATACTGTTGATATTGTTCTTCTTCCGATGGTAGATCGGCTCGATTTAAATAGATATACTCGGTACGGAATAATCCAATTCCTGTTGCACCGTGAGCATGAACCGAGGGAATTTCTTCCGGGACTTCAATATTTGCATGTAATTCAACGTTATGCTCATCAGCTGTGACTGCTGGAAGGTCTGTCAGTTTCTTCAATGCTTCTTCAACATTGGAATATTTTAGTTTCTGGCGTTCATAATTCTCCACTGTTTCTGAATCGGGATCGATAATAACAATTCCTTCTATTCCGTCTATGATTATTGTGTCACCTAGCTTGACTTTCTTAGTTATATTTTTCAAACCTACTACAGCAGGAATCTCTAAAGATTGTGCCATAATCGCGGTATGCGAAGTCCTTCCTCCAATATCTGTAGCAAATCCTATCACATTCTCTTTGCGCATAGCAATTGTGTCGGCAGGAGTAAGATTATGAGCGATTACAATTACTGGCGATGGGAGAGTAGCCAGTTCTTCCCTTTCCCGGCCAAGTAGGCGCTTCAATACTCTTTTCACCACATCCAGAATGTCACGACCACGGTCCCGTAGGTATCCGTCATCGATTATATTGAAAGTCTTTGTTATTTTATCAAATACCGTCTGGAGAGCGTATTCGGCATTTACTTTTTGCTCCGTAACCATTTTTGTGACGTCATTTCGAATAATAGGGTCCTGCAAAATTAGGAGATAAGCATCAAAAAGACGTACGTGTCTCTTGCCAAGCTGCTTCAAAGCTTTCTGCCTTATTCCGTCCATCTCCTCCCTTGTCTCAGCAACTGCTTTGCGAAAGCGAATAATTTCCTGTTTTATATCAGCAGGGTCAATTGTTCTTTTGGAAATATAGAATTCTTCCTTTTCGAGAAGGAAAGCTCGTCCAATCACAATACCAGGCGAAGCAGCAATTCCTTTTAACATAACTTCTACTCCTCATCAAATTTTTTTGCAAATAACTCTTCTATTTTTTCTATGGCTTCTTTTTCATCTTTTCCATTAACAATTACTGTTATCTCAGAACCGAACTCTGCTGCCAACATCATAATTCCCAAAATGCTATCTCCGTCAACTTCCTGGCCATTTTTAATTATGGCTACTTTTGATTGGAACTTAGCGACAGTCTGGGCAAGAAGTGCCGCAGGTCTTGCATGTAGACCTAATCTATTCTTGATTTTAAAATTTTTTTCTATCATTAAACATTCCTAATATCAGAATATATAGGCTCCTACGCAGGAAATTCCAATAAGCAAATACAAAAGCTTTGCGGAAGAAATTCGCCAGCGATTAAGTAAGACAACCGAAAGGAAGAACGCTAAAAAGTATAGTCTTTCTATCGCTCTCCAGTCCCGAAACAGTAATACTACAATAGTGAGTAAAACAAGAGCTAAACCAATAAGATGGCTACTCCATATTGTACGAAGATAATGCATTTTCTCAAGAAGTCTTACCACTTTAGTCTTCTTTTCATAACCTTCCAGCACTCCCTTAATGCGAGTATGAAAGTGCAGAAAATTATAGAGAAACAGAAAAATTAGTGGCGCCAGCCAGGCGCCTTCCCACTTCTTTAAATATATAATCACCAGAACGCAAGCTACCAATGCAGTAAAGGGTCGCCACGCTCCCCAAAATAGTGAATCGCCAATACCTCCGAATGCTCCGCCCATACTCATCTTTACTGCGCTAATTTCTTCCGGTTTGACCTCTCCTCCCTTTGCCATTTCTTCTTCCAGACGCGCGACTATCCCTACTAACACATTTGCAAAGTATGGATGGGTATTGAAAAATTCTAAATGTCTTTTATAAGACTGGATCCTTTTCTCTTTTTCAGGATAGAGCTTATTCAGAACTGGTGCCAACATGTAAAGAAATCCCAAGTTTTGCATCCGCTCGAAATTCCATACAGCTTGCACACAAAAGGACCTCCAGCAAAGTCGATATAAATCGAGTTTCTTGATTATTCTATTGTCCATTGGATTATACATCACGATTTTCAATCGGGAAATTTGTACCTATAAATCTCTGAAGGTATTAAAAGCTATTGCTAAACCCAGAGCAGGTAACAGCCTATATGCAAAATTCAGACCTGTCAATATGCCATACGGTAAACAGGAAAATAATTTGGGCAGAAAATATACTCCTGCACTAATTGCAATCAGAGAGAAAAGGAATCCTTTAAGAAAAAACAGAAATAAGCTAAAATAATTAACTTTTCCTAAGGCTTTTAAATTACCTTTGGGGATTTCTCGATCTAAGTAGTGCACGAAATGTGCATTTAGTTTTCTTTGCTTAATATCTATGCGCGTAAAAATTTCTCCCAGAGGCATCGTAAGTGCCAGGACGATTATTCTGTAAGAACCCTGAAAATTATTACCCAGGGGGAGCATTCTCTCGGTCAACATTATCAGAGTTGTGCAAGTTACTGCTACTATTGTTGCATCAGGAGGAATAGCTGCACCCATAGATATCACATTTATCCAAATGAGTTCTAAAAGAACACCAATAATGAGTCCTGTCTTGAGGTCTCCTAATAATAAACCTATGAGGGGTCCACAGACAATAGGCCGGCAGACCATTATTTGTCCCCAAGCACTTACATCTAAACTTAACAATCCTCCAATAAAACTAACTACAAGGATTTCAACAATCATTAGAACGGTCCAACGTAGATATATTGACAGGTTCAAACACCTGGGCTAAATCATATATCTGTGATTTTTAATTTCAAAGTGATAGTCTGTTTCTCTTTGGGTTTTAGATTTAACTTCCAGTGGGGAAATACAACTGATTGTTGATACATACGCTCGTAAGCTGCATCTCCTTCTGAGATTGTTTCTATGGGAAAATGCCACAAACAACAATGTGGGTTGAATTCCAAAGTTATATTTATTCCATAATGCTCGTCGTGCATACCAATTTCCTTCAAATCAGAAATTTCTCCAAATGAAGAGAAATCTTTTTTCTCCTTTTTATCGGGAACATAATAATAACATTTTTTATCTTCTGATGAAGAAAAGGAGAAGTTAAATTCAGAACCGAACCATAATTCTGCGTGGTTCTCTCCTTTATTGACAATTTGATAAATAATGATAATTTCCGCCGAGTTCGCTGATACTGTTATTTTCTTTTCCACTTTTATGGGTTGCTGAAAATCTCCTACCCAGACAAATCCTTCTCTAACGAAGTTTATTCCGCTCGGTTCAATTCTATACATATAAGATTGGTCGACGAAATCTCCCTGTTCTCCATACTGGCAAGTTGAGAAATCAAAGATCTCTGTATCAGGATGTAAGAAATGGTCTACCAAGGAGGCCCTTTCATACCAATCATAGTGAAGATATTTCACCAAGTTCTTGTCTTTTACTTTTTCCATATTATGAATTGATTTTACACTTTTATTTTCCATATCGGATTTAGAATCAAAGAGACTGGCTCGAATAATCTCTTCGTGGTAAGCTTCTTTCCTTCGAGTCAGAGTAGTTAGCAGATTTAAGTTTTGTGGCTTATAATCTAATTCGAACAGAGATGCTCCCATAAATGGTTTAAAGTAGGCATTGAGTAAGGGGGTACTGACCAAAACCTCTGGATTTCCATCCAGGTCGAAATCGAATTCCTCTGTTTCTATACATTTAGAACCTGTTTGGTTCTTACCATCAACAGTTTTTTCTGCATTAATCAGATGTTTATAAATCGCTTTTCTAAGATGGGGAAAATAGAGTCCTCCGAAAACGCCATGCCAGTAAGCGCAATTGCACTGGCCTTTCCAGAGTTCATCCCTCGCTTTTCCCAACCAATCTGGAAGTTCTACATTTCCTTTTTTATTACTCCCTCTTTCCGAGGCGTGTATGTTCTTAGCTGCTTTGAAAATCTTGTTGCTAACTAACAGCATCTTCTTCTGCATCCAGTTACTCTCGGTGTATTTCACAAAGAAGTTTCGCCAGAAGCCTCCTTTCAGAAACCTTGCATATCGTTCGGACTGAGGCAATTTTTCAACTTTCCTCTGGATATCAGTAAATTCCTTTCTCGCCTTAGTGGGTAAAACCCATTCCATCATTTGGGAATAGGAACCTGTGGGAAGATATATTCTTCCTTTAGGTTCAAACTGGGCAATGCATTCGGAAAAAGTAACTGTTCTAATCCATTTTTTATTTCTTTCTAATTCGGTAAAGAACTGCTCAAGCCAATTCTGTTTATAGGCTAGCTCATAGGTGCCTGGCCAGATACCAAACTTCTCTCCGTCATCAGCCATTACTACCAGTCTCTCTTCTTTCTCCGTTGCCTGGGATTTAAAATACTTAATGACTTCTTCTACGGGATGGAAAGGTATGAGAAATCGTAGCTTTTCACTAATAGGAAAAACTTTGAGAGGATAACCCTGTTCCTCGGTAAGATAATACCCAAAAAGTTGTTCCTCAAAAAGCCCGGCAGATTTGAAAGGCAAATCGTCAATGACAGTATATTCTACACCTGCCTGAGAAATTGACTTTGCTAAATGTGGCTCCCAGACACGTTCTGCCAGCCACATACCTTTTGGTTCGTAATCAAACAAGTCCCTGATATATTTGCTCAATTTCATTATTTGACCAATCCTATCACGGTCGTATAACATAGCTAAAATTGGTTCATAGTAGCCACCGGTCATAAGTTCAATTTGCTCGGTTTGTAAAAGATTCTTTATCATTGAAATAAATTCTGGGTGATGTTTAACAATCCACTCCAGAAGGATACCGCTAAAATGGAAAGTCGCTTTTATGCCAGGATGTTTTATCAGAACTTCCAGGAAGGGAAGGTACGCCTTCTGGTAAGCCTCCTCAAAAATGGTTTCAAAATTACCAACTGGCTGATGGTTATGAATACCAAATGCGAAGTTTATTTTTTTCATATTCTCAAGATTTCCCAGAGGGGCTTGAAATTTGTGTACACAGACTAAAGTCTGCTACTCCTACGTTATTTCTCTCTTGATAATTTTCATTATATCAATCTTTTCATCATTAGGAACCATTCTCGCTTCCAAGTAGACTCCAAGTTTATCCAGTTCCTGAAAAGCTTGAATGTCTTCTTTGCTGACTGAAATAGCTTTGAGAATTTGTCTCTTATCAGGAGAATAATGCATTCCCCCCACATTTACTTCTTTTATTCTCACTCCTTTATTGATTAAATTCAGAACATCCTGGGGTGAGACGAGAAGAAGCATCGTCTTATCCCCTTCAAATTGACCATTCAGTATCGCCTCTTTCGCTTGAGTTATAGTCAAAATGGATATCTTGGCGTGGTCTGGAACTGCCATTGAAAACAGGGTTTTTTGCATTCGGTCATTGGCAACAAAGTCGTTGACTACAATCACATGATTAATTTTCAGGAATTTCATCCAGTTTTCAACTACTTGACCGTGAATTAACCGGTCATCAATTCGCACTAGAACCATGCCCATTATTTATTTTTCGCCTTTGAGACTTTATCAAGAAACTTCTGTTTGACATCAAGAATGCTCTGTTCACCCTTTTGGCGGATAAGACGAGTCAATTCTTTCAAAGGGAGAGCCTGACGATAGTTTATACCAGTAATTAGCATCGGCAAATTAACTCCACTAATAATTTCAACTTTCTCATCATTAACAAACTTGAGGCTGGCGTTTGCCGGTGTACCTCCAAACATATCCACGAAAATGATTTTCCCTTCCGATTGTTCGTTCCCTTCCTTTAGTATCTTTCCTACCTTTTCACTTAATGTGTCCAACCCATCATTCTCATGTAAAGATAATGCCCATACTTCCTTCTGCTCTCCTAAAATAACCTGCACTGCTTTAACTAACTGCCGACCAAAATCGCCGTGAGTTATAATAATGAATCCAATCATTTGATACGCTCCGATAAATCGGAGCTACTCCTATAATGCTTTTTTTATGCCGATTTTTCAATGTCACGGTACTGAGTTTTAACAGGGTACTTCTTTCCCAGAAACTTATTCAATTCATTCACAACAATTACTGAACGATGGCGCCCTCCCGTGCACCCCACAGCTATGGTCAAATAAGATTTCCCTTCTCTAATATAGTAAGGAATTAGAAATTTCAACAACCCAGAATATTTCCTCAAAAACTTCTGGGTAACAGAGGATTTCAAAACAAATCGGGAAACTTCTGGATTGTTTCCGGTTAATGGTCTCAGTTTTTCTATATAATGGGGATTAGGTAGAAAACGAGTGTCGATTACCAGATCGGCGTCAACCGGGATACCATATTTATAGCCAAAAGCAACTAGGCTGACATTCATCGTATCCAGTTCCGGTACCTCTCTGAAACTAGAAAAGACCACTTGCTTAAACTCCTGAGGCGTGAGAGTTGTAGTATCAATGATCTTATCAGCTCGTTCTTTTATTCCCATAAGTCTCTTTCTCTCTTTGATGATAACCTCAAGTATACTTCTTCCTTCCTTATCCAGGGGATGTTTCCTGCGCGTTTCACTATATCTTCTCACCAGGACAGAATTACTGGCTTCTAAAAAGAGAATCTGGTGGCTGAATCCCATTTTACCGAGTTCTTCTAATGAACTAAAAAGGTCATCTAAAAAGTCTCCTTCTCGAATGTCAATGCCTAAAGCGACTTTCTTTATTTTATACTTCAACTGTAAACAAATTTCAGCAAATTTAGGTATCAGGGTAGTAGGTAAATTATCTACGCAGAAATATCCCAAGTCCTCAAAATTCTTTAAGGCTGTACTTTTCCCTGCTCCTGAAAGCCCTGTTATTATGACAAAGTTACCCTTGGCCATATATTTCTATTTTCCTTCCTCTGGGGAGGATTGAAGCAGAGCTTCGCTCTGCGGCTACATTCTGCATCCCGATTTTCAATCGGGAAAATTGTGCCTATTTTTTTTCCCTCTTTCGCTGGGTGATTTTTATTATTTCCTTATCCAACTCACTAATTGCGGAATATCCCTCTCTTCTTAGTCGCTGATTCATAGCTGCTACCTCAATAATACTCGCTATGTTCCTTCCAGGACGAATCGGGATTACTAATTCCGGAACATTAACTTCCAGAATCGTTGTATATTTCTGGTCGAAACCAAGTAGTTCGTACTCTTTGGTTTTGTCCCACTCTTCAAGTCTAATTACCAGATCAATTTTTGCCGAATTTCTTACCGCACTTGCTCCAAACAATTTTTCAACATCTATTATTCCCAGTCCTTGGACTTCTAAATAGTAGCGGATCGGTTCCTTGGCAAAGCCAATAAGAATGTTGCTCCTACGCTGTTTAATTTCTACTACTTCTCCAGCAATTAAACGATGTCCTCTATCGATAAGTTCTAGGGCACACTCGCTTTTGCCAATGCCAGTCACTCCTAATATCAAAATCCCAAGACCGTAAACTTCAACCATCACTCCTTGAACAGATTTAGTGAGTGTAAGTCTATCCTCTAAAAAAGGCGAAAGGCGATTTACGAATGTAGAAATAGAAATGGAGGTTCTAAAGACCGGAATTTTCGCTTTCTGCGCCATTTTTATAAATTCTTTAGGAGGAGCAAAATTGCTGGTAACAATAAAACATGGGATTCCCTTGGAGAAAATCCCGCTTAACACAGTGGCTTTTCCCTTGATGTCTAACTTCTTTAAATAATCTAGTTCTTCCCGGTCTAAAATCTGGAGTTGACCAGGAGGTAAAATATCTGCCTCGCCAGATAACGCAAGGCCAAGACGATGAACTTCCCAGCTGGTTATTTTCCGATTTAAACCTTCCTTTCCAGCCACAAGCTGCAAATCTAACTCTGCCTTTTTCTGTTTAAGTAATTCTTCAACCAGAAGCTTTACCATTGTGATTGACCTCTTATTTGTTCACCATTGCACTAACTAATATACATCTTCTTCCTTGATAATTTTAACTACTTCACTTGGGGCTTTTGCTTCTCGTAGTGCCTGGCGAAAGAACTTATCCTTAAGAAGCCGGGATATTTTTGCCAATACTTTCAGATGCATCCCTGCCGAGTCTTGGGGAGCGATCAGGAGAAAAATTATATATACCTTTTCTCCATCTAAAGCATCAAATTCTATTCCCTTTCTGGATGTGGCAAATGCACAGATGATTTCTGTTACTTTATCTGTTTTAGCATGGGGAATTGCTACCCCCTGTCCAATCCCGGTGGAACCTAATTTTTCTCTATCCAATAGAGCCTGAAGTATTTTTTCTTTTGCATTTTCTTTTATCCTCTTGGCAACCACCAACTTATCAATTAACTCTTTCAGCGTCTCTTTCTTTTTGATTGCTTGTAAATCTACTTCAATGGCATCTTTGCAAAGAAACCCCATAATCTTCATCTTTTTCTCCTCTTATGCAAAATGGTCTTTTTTTCATTATTTTTGCTTTATAATTAAACTACATTTTAATAATTTTGTCAATTACCAGAATTTTCTGGAGTAGCGAAACTTGTTTCGCGTTAACGCACCGCAAGCAGTGCTACTCCAATTTTCTACTCCTAAGACGCTCCGATGAATCGGAGCGACTACGTTTTTACATCTTGAATTTTTCGCCTAAGTAAACTTTGCGCGCTTCTTCTGATTCCAACAACTCTTTAGCAGTTCCCGAGAGCAAAATTCTTCCCTCATACATAATATAGGCTCTATCGATGATTTCCAGTGTCTCTCTAACATTATGGTCTGTAATCAGCACTCCCAATCCATTATTTTTGAGCCGGGCAACAATCTGTTGAATTTCCACAGTGGTTATGGGATCAATGCCTACAAATGGTTCATCCAAAAGAATGTATTGAGGAGTGATTACCAGGGCTCGGGAAATCTCTACCCTTCTCTTTTCTCCTCCGGATAGTAAGCAGGCCTTATTTTCTGCTAAATGTTCCACTCCCAACTCTCGAAGTAGACTTTTCAATTTTTCTTTCTTTTCGGACTGAGTTAGTTTGGTTGTTTCCAAAATAGCCTCTATGTTTTTCCTGACTGAAAGTCGCCTGAATATGGAAGGTTCCTGGGATAAATAACCAATCCCTTGCCTAGCTCGCTTATACATCGGTAACTCTGTTATGTCCCTTCCCTCCAAGAATATCCTGCCTTTGTCGGGACGAAGGAGGCCCACAATCATATAAAAGGTAGTTGTTTTACCAGCCCCGTTTGGACCAAGCAGACCTACAATTTCACCCGGGTTTATTTCTATTTCTACATCATCAACAATTTTGCGATGTGAATATGTTTTAACCAGACCACTTGCTAATAAGCTCATTTTCCACCATTCAATAGAAATATTTGGTCGCGTAGGGGCGACCGCAATTTATCCCGATACATCGGGATGGTCGCCCAGGAGCTTTATGCCCGCCCCGATAAATCGGGGCGCCCATAAAGGGCTACACTACCAGTTTTTGGGGTAGATAGATGCCTTTACATTTCCTTCCATAATGATTCTTTGTTCATCGATAAATATAGTAATGATTTCTGCCGAGTAGTTAGCCTTTGCTTGTTCGTTATCCTGGTAAATACAGGGAGAACCTCCGGATAGAACAATTTTTTTTATTTCATAATCGTAGTCAAGAATCTCACCTGTAGCCGTTATTTCTCCGTGTTCTACCCTGGCATCACCCTGTACATGAACTTTTTTCCCATTGTCCAATAACTTTATTACTTCTCCTTCCAATTTTATTCTGTCTTCGGGGTTCTCCTCATCAATTCGGATGAGCTCTGGATTGCCAGTTAAAGTACTTTTCTTGCTGTCCACATTGTAAGTTAATCGGTCAGAAAAGGCTTCCATTTTTATAGATTCTTCTGGATAGGCTATAAGATGGACATTCCCTTCTCCTACTATATAGTTCTTTTTCTCATAATGTTCCATTATATCGGAAGTTATTACATCTTTTCCCCTAACCAATTTTACGTTTCCAAGAAAACGGGTAATTTCCCCCCTTCTCAATACTTCCATCCTCTCCCCTGTAATATTCACTGGCTGTTTGGGCTTCTCAGCAAAAACTGCGCTTACAAAAATGAATGGCAAAAAAAGTAGAATACTCTTTTTCATGTTATTATGGTGATTTATGGATTACTTTTACGTTCTTTTTTATAACAATTTTCTCCAACTCTGGATCTGACTCTAATCCCTGCCCGGTGATTATTGTGTCACCCTTTTCCTGGCGAACAAAACCATCAGTAACTATTTTCTTTCGCTGGGTATCCCACTTCAGGCTTTCTGTCTTTAACGTTATTCCTTCTTTTTCAGAAATAACTACTACGTCTCCCCTCACTTCCATATCGCCTGATGGAGAACGAAGTTCCCCTTCCCTGGCAGTTAGAATAGAAGTAATTTTCCCCTGGTCATAAAACCTAATTTTGAGTTTCTGTACAATTGTCCTTCCTTCTTTCTTATAAATTTCCGCTCTATCTGCCTCCAACTCCCACTCCTTCTCTCCCTGATTTGTGTGGGTGAGGGTAAAATTTTCTATGGCCTGGTCAGGAAAAGATTTTTTGTCAGAAATTTTTGGTTTTTCGGATTTCTCTTTTCCACAACTTGATAAACTAACAATAATGAGAAAAGTAAATACCCAGAAAAAATTCTTCTTCACCATAATGTTATTGTTCATTTATTACAATACTCTCCAGTAGCTTTTTCCCATTTCCCCTGTAATTTCAGTATCAGCTCAACCACTTCCCGCAAGACACCCCGACCACCTTCTGTTTGGGTTACACAATCTACTACCCGTTTTACCTCTTCTGGCGCATCTTTCGGACAGAAAGATAGTCCTGCCCTCTTCAGAACCGGTATGTCCACAAGGTCGTCTCCAATGTAGGCAAAGTTTTCCGTCTTAAGCTTAAATTCTTGCAAAATCTCTTCAAGGGCTTTACCTTTGTCCAGTCTTTTAAGACGAACGGCTTCTATCCTTAAATCCTCTACTCTCTGTTCCACCTGTTTACAACCTCTTCCGGAGATCCAGGCAAATCTCAAATTTCCTGCACGGCGAGCAAGATTAAACCCCAGACGGTCTTTAACGTTCCAGCTCTTTATCTCCTCTCCAGACTCCATAATTACAATATCGCCCGGGGTGAGCACACCATCAATGTCCATCCCTATCATCTCTATATTTTGGGCTTTTGCTTTGATTTTTTCATCCATTTCGCCATACCTCAAAACGCAGACTAAAGTCTGCTACTCCTAAACGCTCCGATGAATCGAAGCTACTCCTTAAAGAATGCCTTCGGAAAGAAGGTCCCTCTCGTCTACAATTCCTATGGGATAGTTCTTGCCATCTATTACAGGTATATTATCGAACTTCTTCTCCTGCATCATTTTTGCTGCCTCTATAGCCAGTATGTCATGGGTAATAGTCTTTGGATTTTTGGTCATTACGGTATGAATTTTCTTGTTTAGAATTTTTTCATCTTTCTGCAATCTACGTCGCAAATCCCCATCAGTGAAGAACCCCACCAATTTACCAGAACCGTCAACGACGCTCGTTGCACCGAGACGCGTTTTAGTCATTACTAATAACGCTTCTCTAACTGTCTTTTCCTGATGGATTACAGGATTATCTTTGCCTTTTCTCATTATGTCTTTAACCTTAAGGAGTAACCTTTTGCCCAGGATTCCACCAGGATGGAGACGAGCAAAGTCCTCTTTTTTGAACTTCTTTCTTTTCAACAGGGAAATCGCTAAAGCATCGCCCATGGCTAACATTGCTGTTGTGCTTGCTGTAGGAACAAGATTATAAGGGCAAGCTTCTTCTTCTACTTTTACATTAATGACTAAATCGCTTTTCTTTGCTAATTTCGATTTAGGTTTTCCGGTTATGGTTATTAACTTTAAATTCATTTTCCTTATCAGCGGCAAGAGTTTCTCAATCTCTTCAGTCTCCCCACTATGTGAGAGAGCTAAAACTAAGTCTCCTTCAGTCATCATTCCCACGTCACCAAGAATCCCTTCTGCGGGGTGGAGGAAAAATGCAGGAGTGCCTGTAGAGGCCAGGGTAGCTGCAATCTTTTTCCCGATCAATCCCGACTTTCCCATGCCCATAACTATAATTCTCCCCTTACAGGAAGCTATTATTTCCACAGCCTTTTCAAAATTACGGTCAATAGTGGAGATAAGATTCTTTATAGTTCTGGCTTCAATTTTTAAGACCTTTTTTGCTTCTTCAATACTTCCCACAAGATACCCCTTCTCCCTCTCCCCCAAGGAAAGAGGGGAATTTATCATCACAGCCCTACAGAATCGGAAATTAATCTTTCAGGAATATTCGCAACAAAATATAAGCGATACCTAAAACAGCATAAATGATTGCTAAAACTTTTAGATGCCATTTCCAGGTTGGTTCTTCTATCAGAACAGGTCTAATGTCTGCTTTGCATTTTACACAAAATTTGGCATTCTCTTTGTTGTCATGCCCACATTTTGGACAACGCATATGTACCTCCAGAGTCTTATTCTTTACAGGTTGTCTTGACTACTTTATCTATTTTTATTAGTCTTTCCAATAGCTCTTTTACTCGACTCAATCTAATCATATTTGGGCCATCGCTTAGAGCTTTCTCTGGTTGTGGATGAACCTCTAAAAAAAGTCCATCAATGCCTGTTGCTACTGCTGCCTGAGCAAGGAAAGGAACATATTCTCTCTCCCCGGCAGTGGTGGTTCCCTTTCCCCCTGGTTTTTGAACACTGTGGGTGGCATCGAAAACTACAGGATAGCCAAAGGACCTTATTATGGGTAAAGATTTCATGTCTACAACTAAATTATTGTAACCAAAACAACTTCCTCTTTCTGTCAACAGGATATTTTTGTTTCCAGTCGATTCTATTTTTTCTATTACATTCTGCATATCCCAGGGGGCAAGGAATTGCCCTTTCTTTACATTTATTGGTTTCCCTGTCTTGGCTATGGATATGATAAGGTCAGTCTGTCGGCATAAGAATGCCGGAACCTGTAAGATATCGGCTACCTTGCTAACCAATTTAACTTCTTCTATCTGATGAACATCGACTAGCAATGGAATATCGAATTCTCTTTTGACTTTCTCTAAAATCTCCAATCCCTTGTCCAATCCAAGACCCCGATAGGACTTGATGGAAGTTCGATTGGCTTTATCGTAAGAAGACTTGAAAATAAAGGGGATGTTTATTTCACCTGTAATCTCTTTTAATCCTTCTATTGTCTTTCTGACCTGGTCTTCCGATTCGATAACGCAGGGCCCAGCAATCAGAACCAGAGGTCTGTTTCCTCCGATTTCAATATGGCCGATTTTTACTATTTTTACCATTTAATTTCCTTGAAAGACAATACGGGCATAAAACCCTACACTACAAAAACCCAAGTGCTATTTTAATGGAATAGCTCCATCGATTAACATTATGGGAATGTCGTCTTTAATAGGATACATCAGTTTACAGCCATCACAGATTATCCCATCTTCTTTTTCATTTAAATGGACGTTGCCCTTGCATTTGGGGCAGGCTAAAATATCTAATAGCTCTTTGTTAATGGCCATAAAACCTCCTTATCCAGAATTTTTCAATATTTTTCTGACTTTTTCCAGGTCTTCCCGAGTGTCCACGCCAATGGAGTCGCACTCTGTAATTACTACTTTTATTCTGTATCCATTCTCCAAAGCCCTCATTTGTTCTAAGTCCTCAATTTTCTCTAAAGGGGTCTGTTTCATCTGGACAAAATTTAGAAGAAAGTCTCTCCTGTAGGCATAGAGGCCGATGTGTTTGCAACAGACAGAACCGAGACTTTCCAACTCTAACGAATCCCTAACATAGGGGATTTGTGCACGAGAAAAATAGAGAGCAAATCCACCATTGTCTATTACCACTTTAACTACATCGGGATTATTGAGTTCTTCTTGTGCAATTATTTTCCGGGCAACGGTGGCTATATCGATAGTTTTATCTTCAATTAATGCTTGTGCCACTTTTGATATAACTTCTGGAGAAATCAGAGGTTCATCCCCTTGAATGTTTACGAAGATATCTGCATTTAACCCTTTGGCTACTTCAGCTACTCTGTCAGTACCACTTCTACAGTTAGAAGAGGTCATTATTGCTTTGCCTCTAAAATTTTCAACTACTTTGAAAATTTCCTCGTTATCTGTGGCTACCAGGATGTCGTTCAGAAGTTCCGCCTTCTTTGCTTGTTCGTAGACTCTCTGAATCAAGGGTTTACCGAGGATGTCGGCTAATACTTTACCTGGAAAACGCTTCGAATCGTAGCGGGCTGGAATGATCCCTATAATTTTCATTCTTTCTTTAAAAGTGCCTCATGCCCCCTCACCCTCTCTCCCAAGGGAGAGGAGATAGCGAAAAGGAACATATCTCCACAAAACTCAATCTTTTATTTTAGCATATAATTGAAATAATTACTAATACAAATTATGGCTTGTTAGTGTCAAGAAGTTTGGGGGACTTTTTTGCTTTGTAGGGGTTCGATTTATCGAACCCGCATTATCGGGCGTCATAAATGTCGCCCCTACAACTTTCGTTTGACACTCCACGCCCTCATCCCCCCATTAAATTTTACAGCATCTTATGGCTTAAACTTTTGTAATAAAACAATATTATGAGCATGAAAGTATCTCATCACAGGAAACAGCTTTAAGCCTTTAAATCCAATGGAACTTAATTCCTTCTCAAAAGCACCGAGGGGCAACATGCTTATCTTCTTGTTGACATTTTTAATCCGGCATCTCACCCATCTTTCTACACTATGTAAGAGATTATAGCGATAAAATGAGAGTATGACGATTTTTTTTGCCACTCTGTGAAGTTCTTTTAAAATCTGAAATCGGGCGCTGGAATGAAGGATGTGCTGGAATAATCTTATGGTGACGATGCAATCGAAGGAATTATCTTTTAAGGGTAAGTGCTTTATATCTCCTACCAAGAAGTGGTGAGGGGAATTAGTAGGAAGAGAATATTTTCTGGTAGTTAGAACCATGGGAAAAGAGACATCTGCACTGGTTAAATTGAGACTTTTTTTCAGGAGCAACTCGGAAAAGCGCCCATAGCCACAGGGAACGTCCAGTATTGAAATGGACTTCTCTTCTATAGACTCAAAAATTTTCTCCAGTATCTTGCGTTCCCTCTTGTTAACTACCTTCTGGTCAATACCTTTATATCTGGTTCTTTTGTATTCTTCTACATCCATCTTTTACTTTCTACCATTTATAATTTTTTTATTTTATCTTTTACCTGCTTTACAACTTCTTCCACTGTTATAAGCTCCATGCAATCCTGAATCTTGCATTTTCTACAACCCTTTCTGCGGCAGGAGAGTAGACTTAAGTCTTTCTTGATGACAACATTCCCTGAACCGTAAGGGCCATTTCTTTGGGGATCGGTGGGCCCATAAAGTCCAATTGAAGGAATAGAGAAAGATGAAGCAATATGGAGTGGTGCGCTGTCGCTCCCTATGAACAGTGTGCACCTGGAAATAAGAGAAGCTAATTCTTTGAGACCTGTCCTGGGAGCAATTAGGGGTTTTTCTTCCATTAGACTATTTATAGATTCAATTAGATTTTCTTCCCCAGGACCCCAGAGGAATACTGTTTTCGCTTTAAACTTTTTTATGAGAATATCTGCCAGGTGAGCATAGTTCTTGCTTGGCCAAATTTTGCTCTTCCAGCTTGAACCAGGATTTAAAGCAATTAGAAATTCTTCTTTCTCTATCCCTTCTCCTTCTAAAAATCGTTCCACGTACTCCTTTTCAGGTTCTCCAATTTGAATTAAAAATTCTTTCGTTTCTATCTGTGCTCCTAAAAGATTGGCTAAGGCGAGGTACCTCTCCACTGCGTGCCAATCTTCAGGAAATGGAGGAGCTTTAAAATTAATAAATAGTGAGTTGAATTCCCTGCCGTTCTTGGAATCGAAGCCGAGCCTCGTCTTTGCGCCTGTTATATAGGCAAATAGTCCGCTGCGGAATTGGCCGTGGGAATCTACTACAAGATCGAATTTCCTGTTCCTTAATTTCTTTATAAGCGGCCACACTCTACTAATCCACCTATCCCTGTCAAAGGTAATGACTTCATCCAGGTAGGGATGTCCGAGGAGGAGCTCTTCTGCCTTTTTCTGGACCAGCCAGGCAATATATGCATAGGGGTACCTTTTTCTCAAAGCTCCCAAAAGGGGAAGGGTGTGTACAATGTCACCTATCCCACTTAACCTTATAATCAAAATCCTCCGGAATTCTTGTAATATCATTCTGATTTCTTGACTTTTCTCTCCAGCAATCCGTCAATTCGGTCAATGAGGTCATTGCGACTTAGATTAGTGATGTCTATTTTTCTCTTAATCCTTCCAATATAGGCGTCATTCACATCAGACCTTCTGGCTTCGTCTTCAAGATGCCAGAGCTGCATATTTTTCTGACACAGACGATCCACTAAGGCTCCCAGCGTTGCCAAAATCTTCTCTTCCACCCTGGGCTGTTTATACAGCTTCACCTTTTCATCTTTTAACTTTACTTTTCTCTTCAATGCCCGAGCTAAAAATTGATTCATTTCCTCAATCAACTCTTTACGCTGGGACTGAACTATATTTATCTTCTTCTTACTCCCTTTTTTTCTTAAATTGTTGAGTCTAATGTTCTTGATAGTTAATTTGTCAACTAAACTTCCCAATGTCTCTGCCAAGTTACCCCTCCTTTATACTTGGTGAAACGCAGACTGAAGTCTGCTACTCCTCATTTTATTAGAATAAAATTTTTGTACTCTCCGATCTTCCAGCCTGTCCTCCTGGCAATGAAATCTGAAATCCTATTTCTTATGTCTTTAAATGTCAATCTATGAGTGCTATCTGAAATATCGAATTTTCCTTGCCACTCATTGATTCTTTTCCCCATTACTTTAGGGTGGTTGCCTTCATGCTTCTTGAGCATGGCGGGATCGATGTGTTTAAGAAATTCGAACTTTTCTTCCTTATATTCCTTTTCCCAACCGTTCCCGTGATAAAGGGAGTCTTGATAGCGTTTCTTTGTTGCCATTGCTTTAGGAAGTCGCACCCAACCATAGTGGTAGATGTAAGCACCAGTATCTCTTACCCTCAATTTCCTTCCATTGAGCCTGAAACCCTGGGCATCGCTCCAGGAAGATATGCCTCGAAAATTCCTGATTATTCTCACCTCGCGTTGATACCAGTGGTATGAGTTTATGAAAGTTGAGTAATCTCCGTAGAAATGTATCCAGTTAAATATAAGCCCTTCCACTCTCTCATCGGAAAGTTCTTCTTCCATGCGTTTTAATATCCTGTCTAGATCTCGCTCATGGACTACTTCATCAGCCTGTAAGTAGAAACACCAATCGCCTGTACATTTCGCCAGGGCAATGTCTGTTTGCTGTGCCAGAATTCGGCCCTTATACTTGAAGTTTGCATCCCATTCCGACTTGATTATCTTGATTTTTTCGCTCTTAATTGCACTGATCGCATCCAAAGTGCCATCATCAGACTTCCCTACATTTACTATAAGCTCATCACAGATGGGTAGTATGGATTTGATCGACTCTACTACAGGAAATGAAAATTTTATAGCGTCTTTCATAAAAGTAAATCCGCTTACCTTCAATTTTCTTCTCCTAATCCTTCTAAGCTCCCCGTTTGAATTATTTTCTCATATGCCTTTATATACTTCCCGGTCATGATTTCGGCTGTAAAATTCTCCTCTACTCTTTCTCTACATTTTCTGGGACTGATTTCATCAGCTCTGTTTATGGCTTCCTGGAATTCTTCAAAGGTGTTACAGCGAAAACCAACATCAGGAGTAACTAACTCAGGCATTGCTCCCTTATTAGTGGTGATAACAGGTGTTCCTGAAGCCAACGCTTCTATGGTCACCAGACCAAATGGTTCCTCCCAGTTTGTGGGAAAAATAAGGGCTTTTGCTCCTGCCAAAAGCTCTGCTTTCTCTTTAGCATCTACCTCTCCTACAAATTTGATGTTCCTTCTAAAAGAGAGCCTCCACCCTCCAGCAACGATCAGTTTGAATCCCATCATCTTCGCTAATCTTATGGCAAAATCTACATTCTTAACTTTCCAAGAGACTTTTGATAAGAAGAGAAAATAGTTTTCTTTTTTCTCATTGTACGTAAAATACTCGAGTTTGATTCCATTGTAAATATAATGTCTACTCCCATGGCGAATAGCATGGTTTCTACTCACAAATACTGTATTGGGTAGAAACTTTTCCCCCGGCTTGCCATTTCCCCCAATCATGACTAAATAGGGTTTCGTGGGAGGCTCTTGTGGTGTGCTATATAGCTGAACAATGTCTATATTGTCAGGAATATAATCTTCAAAATTTCGTATGGGTTTCTTTGTTGTGGTGACATTTATAGAAGGTAAATGCGTGCCGGTCAGGGTGAGTAGATATACCTTATGTCCCCTGTTTACCTGTTCTTTCATTAAATTAACAGCCATCCTCTCTGTTCCTCCATACTTTTTCACAGGTAAGACCTTGGGGTAGTAATGAAAGATGTTCATTGGAATTCTCCTAAAACCATTACGGGGATAAAGCCCTGCAGTACATTAACCCTCCCTTTCGGGAGGACTCCAAACCCTACGCGACCAGACGGTCGTAAATCTTTCTTGTCTCCTCAACCATCCTCTCTATACTGAACTTCTCTTTTACCAGTCGAAAACCTTCTTCTGCCATTTGTCGTGCAAGGTCTCTATTTTTCAGAAGAGAAATAACGGCTCCAGCTAAAGCGTCTGGATTTCCCGGGGGGACTAAAATTCCATTTACTCCGTCTCTCACAATCTCCGGGATTCCTCCTACATTGGTAGCCACTACAGGAACTCGAGAAGCAAAGGCATCCAGGAGAGAAGTGCCTAATCCTTCCCAGCTGGAAGAAAGCACAAACAGATCGAGGACAGAAAGAATTTCTGGAATATCCTGGCGAAATCCCAATAATTTCACCTTTTCTTTTAAATTAAATTTTTTAATTAGAATCTCTATTTCTCTACGAAGAGGGCCTTCTCCTGCTATTAAAAAGATTACCTCAGAAAATTCATCTACCACAATTCTTGCTGCCTCAATAAGACTTTTGTGGTCTTTATCCCAGGTAAGCGCGGCAATATTCCCTATGATTAACTTGTCTCTATTGGGCGTTAATTCAGAAATAAGACGGTTCGCTTTTACGTTCTGGAATCGCTGTATATCTACCCCGCTATAAACAACATCGATCTTCTCTTCCGGTAATCCATCAGTCACAAGAACCCTTTTAACTCTCTCAGAAATTGCTATTATCCTGTCAACGTTTGAATACTTCGCTCGACTGAGTATATTCTTCTTAATGGGAAAGTCTACCCTCCGGGAGAGAACAACCTTGCAATTTCCACTACTTTTTGCTGCCAAAAGACCCAATGCGTGCGCGTGGGAAGAATGGAGATGAGCTATATCGATAGAGTTTTTTCTTATTATCTTTTTTAATTTACATACTGCCAGGAGATCCCATTCTCCATGCATCTGGACTGGCAAAACTTTTAACCCTATAGCTTTTGCTCTTTCTGCCAGAGGGCTTTGAGGAGGACAGGCAATTACGTTATCGTAATCTGTTAACCTCTTCGCAAGATAGAGAACTTGCTGCTGGCCACCTCTCCACGTTTTTGCTGAATCGATATGTAATACAGTATCCAATCTTTTTACACTAAAGTCTTAGTTAAGATTTCTTTTACTTGCCTGCCAATCAATTCTGAAGTAAAGTTTTCTTGAATTAATTTATATCCATTTTTGGCTATTTTTTTTCGCAATTCTTCATTATCTTTTAGTAGCATAATTGCTTTGGCTAAAGAGTCAGCATCTGCCCCTTCACAGAGGAAAATGTTCTCTCCATCCACAAAAAATTCGAGAATAGCGGGAGTTCTTCCAGTAATTACAGGCTTCTCTAAAGATAAGCATTGAAAGACTTTGTTAGGAACTACCCTCAATGCTTTCTCCGTATTCCCGAATATTCCCAGGCAGATGTGGGCACGGGAAACTACCTCTGGTAACTCGTTAAAAGGAACCCAGTCTCGTAAAACTATATTTTTTAATCCCAGTTCTTCGGCCAACTTTTTAATCATAGGAAAGGTCTGCCCCGAGCCTATCAATTCGAAGCGAATGGCCCTATCCTTCGTCTCCACTATCCTGGCTGCTTGCACAATATGCTCTATTCCCTGCAAGGGAAGGAAGGACCCATAAAATTGAACGAGAAAATTGTTTCCTTTTTTATTTTCCTCTTTGCCCCTAGTTTTAAATAGAGAAAAAAGTTCGTCAGGCACTCCTACTGGAACCCGACTAAATTTATTTCTCTTTATGCCAAATTCCCTGGCATAATAGTCTGCGTGAGCAAAGGTATCTGCCAGAACTATGTCCGCAAGTTTAAAGGACAATTTGTCTATCCTAAAATTGTGTCTTGCCTGCATGGAATATGGTGCCACTTTCTTCTGGTCGACAACTTTAGTTTCATATCTGGAAACTAATGGGTCAAAAACTACAGGCTTATTGGTTAAAAGTCCCAGAAGCTTGGCCAGAGGAACATCTTTGTGCCGAAAAGCAGGAACAAAAATAAAGTCATATTTTATAAGAAAAAATTTAAGATGTTGAAAGAATAGTATGGGATATCTGAGCCAGAATTTAAATTTTGACTTTGTATGGCATTCTACCACTTCCACGCCATTTTTTATAAGACCTTTTTTAATGATTACATTACGTATATATTTAGGATTATAACCGCCAAAAAAACAGACTCTCATCGTCCTTCCTCAAAAAGGGGACAGGCTACTTTTTTTGCCCTCACTGTGCGCCGCCGAAAAAGGGACAGTTCTCTTTTTTCGAAAAAGTAGCCTGTCCCCTTTTTTCTAGAGGAGTTGCTTAAATTCTTTTTCTAACTTGTCCACGAGATTCGACCATGTATACTGTTGAATTTTCCTATAGCCTTGCTCTGTTATCCGCTCTTTTAGATTTTTATCTTCAATTAGTCTTCTTATCTTTTTTGCAATTAGAAAAGGATATCTAAAACGAAAAACTAGGGCGGTTTCTCCATCGGCAGCAAAATCTCTCGTCCCCGAAGGAGAGCAGACTACCGGAACTTTACAAGCCATGGCTTCAGCACAAGGATTGGACCATCCAGCTCTCTTTTCAGCACTAACAAAAATATCTGCTTGAGAGTAGAGCTCGGCCATTCTTTCCTGGGGCAGAGCAGTATAAAATGTAACTGGAACTCTGCTCTGAAGCATTTGTCGGGCATCGAGTCGAGGATTGCCCACAGGGGTATCGAATAGCAGGAGCCTTAAAGAAGGATATCTCTTATTTAACAGTTCTACTGCTTTGACGACTTTTTGTATTCCTTTCCTCTTTTTGTAGATCCTCCCATAACAGAGAATTTTTATCTGGTGGTTGTCCTTCTTTGTTTCCACAGGATGGAATATTTCGGAATTTATCCCACCAATTCCCTCAATGCATTCTCTCCTATACTTGCGTCTCAGCATATCACATATTCCGGTAGAGTTTCCCATAACGAGCAATTTTCTATTGACACATACTTTTTGATTGTTTTTGTGCTCAAGAAGGCAATAGAAAATTTTCTTCTTTGCCTTGGCTCTTTCTAAGTAATGAACAGCTGAGTAATCACTGGATATTACAATGTCGTTCTCTTCTAAAGTTACCTGTTCTACAGGTCTTGTCTCACCAGAAAACTCCAGCCAGGTGGGACGACTTCCATCTGAGTGGTAGATTCTGAAGGAATGGCCTCTTTTTATAAAATTGTTCCCTATCTCGATATACCTTCTAACCCCTCCAAAAACTTCCAGATGTGGAAGTATAGCGGCTATTTTCAATGGATTTTCCCCCTGGAGAGTTCCCAGAGCTTCAGATATTTCGTAAACACATAGAAGCTGCCCATAATGGAAACAATGAGTCCATAAATCCCATCCAGATAGCCTTTCTTTATCAGGTACATCTTGACAAATTTAGCGAGTGGGCGAAATAGTAGATCGAAGACGCTTGCTCTCTTACCATTGGTAAACATCTCTTCAGCAGCCAGTGAAGTGAACTTATCAATTCTACTTAAATGGTCGGATAAATTTTTATATGAATAGTGGTTAAAACAAGATTTAAGGTGTCCTTTCCTACCTTCTACTACTACAGATTCATGTACAATGCGCTCGTTAAATCTTCCCTTGCTTCTTCGAAAGAGCCTTAATTTGTAGTCCGGATACCAGCCACAATGTCTGATCCATCTCCCCAGATAGTGATTTCTTCGGGGTATATAATAACCATTGAAGGACTGGAACTGGGAATTGAGAACTGCGAGAATTTCTTTCTTCAATTCTGGTGTAATCCTTTCATCAGCATCTATATTTAATACCCACTCACTACTTGCTTTTTCTAAGGCTAAATTCTTTTGCTGAGAAAAATTGGTCCATTTGTTCTGGAATACTTGGGAAGTGTATTCTCTGGCAATCTCTACAGTCTTGTCATTACTGAAAGAGTCGACGATTACAATCTCATCTGACCACTTTACACTTTCCAAACAGTGCTTAATGTTTTCTTCTTCATTGTAAGTAATGATAATTACTGAAAGTCTATTCATCTATTTTTCTCGCCCTATCTCCGTTGTTCTGCTCTGCACAATTTGAAATTGTGCCTACAAATATATTCTTTTATGGCCCTTCTGAACCAGAATCGAGACATTATCCAAAAAGTTTCCAGTAGAGCCTATGTCCCCAATGGAAATGTGAGCATCTGCGAATATATTTTCTGAGATTCGCTTCTACTAATCTATTTCCTTTAAAATAGGAGAGGAAGAATCTGAGTTTGTCTGTAGTAGTTAGCGGCGCTTTCCATTTTTCACAAGACCTATTAAAACGAGCCAGATTCTTAATCCTCACTCTCAGGGTGAGGTTCTTCTTAATCTTTGAGCAATCGAAATCAACGAGATAAACTCGAGTTCCTTTTCCTGTATTCTGAATCAATACATTCTTAACATTTAAATCTGCATGGTATATTCCTGAGGCGTGCATTTTCTTAATGGTTTGGGCTAAGGAGTTAATTATCTCTCTCTTTAGAGACATCTTTTCCTCCAGCGGTCTCTCATTGAGCCCCTTCAGGTATTCCAACAAATTGGCACTATCAGGAATCTCTTTATAAGCTATCTCTCCTTTATAGAATGGACCAAAAATCCTGTCGACTCTGGCAGCAAGGACTTCGGGAACAGGGATGCCTTTTTGGGACGCTGCTTCCAGGATAGCCAGTTCCCGAAATGGTCTTGAATTTCCCAAGAGGATGTCTCTTGTTACTTTACGAAATAATCCTCCATGTTCATAGCGTTTTACGAGCATCCTTTCATTGGAACCTTTAATCGGAATACAGGGAATTATGTTCCTGCCCTTGAGTAGACTAACCCCTGGAAACAATTCTCCTTCTTCTTTTATCTTTCTGGAAAGAGCCACTTTTTGACTTAATATCTGGTCTCTATATTTATCTTTTACCAATATAGTAGTTTTACCTATCATTACTTTCTCAAATTGTGGCGGAATTTTCTTGTCCAACCTTTTTCTTAACCTCTGTTAGTGACGAGTGCTCCCCCTTTAGACTTCTCAGTTCTCTTAAGCTGGCTTTGAACGGCCTGAAGGACATCTTCCACGGTAATCGATTCCATACAGGTCGGTTCTTTGCAAACTACCCTCGAACAGGGACTGCACGGCAGGTCTTTCTTTATTATCACATGGTCCCTGCCCCAGGGGCGGCTGCGTTGGGGGTCTGCAGGGCCGAATAGAGCAATTACCGGAGTACCGCTGGCAGCAGCCACATGCATAGGACCTGTATCGTTACCCACGAATAACTTGCATTTCCGGGAAAGCGCAGACAGTTCTTTGATACCTGCCTTTACTATTATGGCTTTTTCTCTCATTAAACTTACTACTTTCTCTATAATTTCATCTTCACCCGGTCCCTGGAAAATGATAACTTTTGCTTTGAATTCTTTAATCAGTATATCGGACAGCTCGGCGTATCTTGGCTCTGGCCACCTTTTCGATTGCTTAAATGCTCCGGGATTGATACCTATCAGTAATTCTCCTTTGTTAACTCCCCGTTCTTCTAAAAACCTGTCGGCCCAATCGTCAGCTTTTGGGCTGAAAGGCAAATAGGGTTCCTTCCTCGCCGGTGCTACTCCCAGGGAAAGGACGATATTTAGGAACATATCTATATCGTGGAGAGGTGCCGTAGGAGGCTCTACTCTTCTGGTTAGAAGTAGATTTCTCAGTGAATGACTATAGCCGATTCGCTGGGGAATTCTACTTAAATAGACAAAAAGAGCAGCTTTATAGGAACGTGGTTGCATAATTATGCCCATGTCGAAATTTCTATTCCTTAGGGACTGAATAAACCTACTCTTCCCCTTTAAGGTCTTCTCCTTGCCTCTCTCATCATAAATAATGATTTCATCTACATTTGGATTGCCATCAAATATTTCTCTCACCCAGGGATTGATTAGAAGGCTTATATGGGAATTGGGGAATCCTTTTCTTAAAGCAGCTAAAGCTGGGGTCATAAACAGTGAATCTCCAATCCAATTTACACCCTTAACTAAAATCTTAGCCATTTCCCTAAACGCGGAGCTTCCGCTCCGCTACTCCATTTTTGCACGGTTGCCTACAAACCCCCGGAGTGTAAAACGTCCCGACGAGTCGGGATACCTCGTCAAGCTTTCGCTTGACACTCCATCCCTCCCTTTCGGGAGGACTCCAGACCTTTTTAAAGGAACGGAGTAGAAGCTTCCGGCTTTTCCACTCCCTCTTCCTTCTTTGGTTTAGTTCTCCACCTGTTGTGAAACCACCACCAATGTGTGGGATACTGCCGGACAAACTCTTCAATAACTTTGGTAATCTTAGCTGTGACAGTGAGAACATCTTTCTCCTGATTACCGGATATTTCAAATTCGACCGGTGGACCGATAATAACTTTATGTTTATTCACTCCCTGACGCACGTTGAATATGGGAACTATGGGTGCACCTGTCTTTAAAGCCATGACTGCAGGTCCAACAACAGTTCCTGCTGGACGGCCAAAAAAATCGACAAATACTCCGCCTTTTGCTTTGTTTTGATCGGCAAATAGAGCGAGTATCTTGTTTTGACGCAAAGCGCCGAGAGATCCACGTACGGCTGTCGACCTGGGACGGGCAGGTATGGAATGGAAACCCAACTGGTCTCTCCATTTCTGGAAGTATTCTTCTACTCTCGACTCATCTGCTGGCCTCACCACCAATGCATATGGATACCCCCGGGAAGTAAGTCCTGTTCCCATCAGTGTAAAATTGCCAAAGTGTGCACAAAGTCCTATTACCCCTTTCCCCCGGGATAGTGCCTGTTTCAAATTTTCTTCTCCCTCTAAGACAAACTGTTCTTTAAATTGATCGAG
Source organism: Clostridia bacterium (assembly GCA_009619095.1). GTDB lineage: Bacteria > UBA6262 > WVXT01 > WVXT01 > WVXT01 > WVXT01. Next base: position 6,061 of record WJOT01000043.1, on the reverse strand, counting down.
GCGTGAAGAATTCCCAAAAAGAGAACTCGTTGCCGAAACCAATTCACAAAAACTCTGAGTAACTTCTCGCAAGCAAGCACGATAAATATATTCGATTTCTTCCTTGCTCTTTTCCTTTCCTAAACTCAAAGTGAGGTTTTCTAGAGCTATTTTTCGTTGCTTCCTGGTAAACGGGCGAGAAATAACCTCTAAGTAGCGGGCAATAAGAGGAAATGCTTTTGCGGGCGTAACCGTAAACAACACGCGCATAATTAAGAATGTAACCCAGGATGCGTTTTTTTCAAATCTCTTTTTGAATTTACTTTTTTTCTTTTTCTTTCTCTTCATTTTATTTTAATTCTTCTCACCTTTCCCCAGAAAAAATAAAATAGAGTTGACCCCATTTTTCTTGAGTAGGTTTTTTGCTAATATGGCACTCTTTTCGGCAGCTCCCTTATGTGCCTTAACTATTTCCAGAGCAGTCCTTCCCATTTTCTCTAATTCTTCGGGATTTGATAATAACTTAAGGATACTGTTAAGTAGCTCTTCTCTATTGGATACTACTCTCCCCGCTCCCTTGGAAATAAAGGATTGAGCTATTTCTTCAAAATTATCCATATAGGGGCCGAAGAGGACCCCCTTTCCTAAACTGGCTGGCTCGAGAATATTGTGTCCTCCCACAGGGACCATGCTTCCGCCCACAAAGACAATTCTTGCCAGAGCATAGAAATGAGTGAGCTCTCCAATGGTGTCCAGGAGAATAATCTGCTTTAGATTGTTACCTTGAAATGGAGAGGAGAGTTCTGACCTTCTCCTGAATTTGAAATTTCTACTACTTAGCAACTTTTCCACTTCGCTTACCCTTTGCACATGACGGGGTGCAAGAATTAGAACTATATGAGGATAAGACTTCCTAATTTCTTCATAAACATCGAGGATTGTTTCTTCTTCTCCTCTATGCGTGCTACCGGCAACAAAAATTAATCTATTGCTTCCTAAATTTGAATTTGCTGGGCGAAGAAGAATGTCCGTCCCTACATCAAACTTTAAATTCCCTGTTACAGTGACTGTTGAGGAATTAGCGCCTAATAAGATAATTCGCTCTGCATCTATCCGGCTCTGCATAATAAACAGGTCGATATTTTCCAGAACTCTCCTCATCAAGAACTTAACCATTTTATACTTTCTAAAAGAGCCCGTAGAAATCCTTCCATTAGCTACCATTATGGGAATTGTCCTTTTCTTTGCTTCCCTTATGAAATTCGGCCAGAGTTCTGTTTCGGTTATAATGAACAGTTTTGGTTTGATGGTATCGAGAACTCTTCCCACTATGCATGAGAAATCGAGAGGAAAATAGATGAATGCCCGGGCATCCGGAATTACTTTTCTGGCCATAGCTTGACCAGTACTGGTTAATGTGGAAATAACAAAATTGTAATCAGGGCATTCCTTTTTAATGGCTCTTATTAAATTCCCCAGCGCTACCACTTCGCCTACTGAAGCGGCATGGGCCCAAATGAGCTTTTCATCTCTTGCTCTGTTTATGCTTTCATTCAAAAAACCTAATCTCTGTTTTAGCCCTTTTTTTATTTTCTGAATAAAAAATGGCCAGAAGATAGAGAAGAAGAAAACTAAAAGAACCTGGTAAAAAGTCCAGAAAAAATCGAACTTTTTAATCTTGCCTTTCACAGGTTTTTCCATTTAGAATTTCGCTTTCTTTAGAAGCATAGTAATCTTTCCCGTTTTGCTTTGCCTTTCTATTTTTACCGGAATCTTCCTTTGGTCATTGCTGAGCCATATCTGGGAGGTCTCTGTGTGAATTTTCCCTTCACGCTTCCATATTACTTCCGTCTTAAGTGCTTTAAATTTACCAAAAGGAGTGGCAACTTTCTCAATCCCGATAACTTTTACTTCTACTGAATAGTTCTTGCCGTCATCATTAGCGTCTATAATTAGTGAGTCTCCCTTGTTGAGTTCCTGTGTTCTTAAATAATAAATAGAGGATAAAGAATCCTGAACATAAACAGGAATATCAGTCTTTTTCCCTTTATATAAAGCCTGATGTTTTTCCTGGTCGTAAATTGTCTCCTTATTAGAGCGATACTTGCCTTCTCTCAATTTCTTTCTCTGCTTCCAGGTAAATATGCCTTGTTTGTCAATATACGATTCTATAAGGTCTCTAATCTTGTAAAAGATATCGAAAAATCTCGAGCTACGAGTAGAAAGGGTTACGTAATAGGCATCTCTGCCAGAAATTTTCACAATCTTCTTTACTCGCATTACCGCAGTCCCGCCGACTACCCCTTTCCACTTAACTATATAGGTTAATTTCTCTCCTACTCGGAAAGCTCTATTTTCTACTTTACGCCAGAGAGAATTTGCCAAGCAATCTATTGAACTACTGTAAAAAATGAGAAAAAGAATAAAAATCAGATATATGATTCTATTTTTCTTTGCCATTCCTCTTTGCCTCGAACAATCTCCAGTTCTACTTTCAATATCCAAATTTCCCAGAAAACCCTGTCGGCTTCTGGAGAAATAATTCTCTCCAGTCGCACTCCATCCTTTTCAGTGGTAACTGCGATTACTTCTCCTTTATCCAGGTCAGTTCTACAGGCGGTTTCTATTTTCCGGAGGTCATTTCGCTGATAATCATGGTGGTCAGGAAATTGGAAAATTTTGACGATTTCTGCGCCCAACCCTTCTAATGTCTTCTCAAAGGAATAAGGATTACCGATACTGGAAAAAGCAACTACTCTTCTATCCTTAATAAAATCTAAACTTTTCTTCTCTCCAAAAAAAGAACCTTGTAGATATTTTGGCCGGTGAACGCTTTCCAGGATTGTGCAGTGAGGATTGAGTCTTTCTAAATCGCTAATTATCCTGTGTAAATCATCCCGGGAAACAAGATTTGCTCTGGTCAAAAGAAAGATGTCTGCCCTGGATAAGTGTGAGACAGGTTCTCTTAACGGCCCGCGAGGAATTAAGTAGCCATTACCATAAGGATCTAAACAATCTATGGTTACAATGTCTATGTCCCTGTTCAATGACCAGTATTGAAAACCATCATCTAAAACCACAACTTCAGTAGCAAATTTCTCTATTGCATATTTTCCACTGTTTATTCTATTTTTTCCTACAATTATGGAAACATCGGGTAGATTTTTTGCAAGGAGATAAGGCTCATCCCCAGCCTCCCTGGAAGAGAGGATTAACCTCTTTCCGTTGGATACTATCGATATCTTGTTCTTTTTATCCTTTTCCTTCCTCCTTCCATACCCTCGAGATAAAACGGTAACTCTCTTTCCCATTCCTCTGAGCAGCTTAGCTATCATAATTACAGCGGGAGTCTTTCCTGTGCCACCCCATGTAATATTACCCACACTAATTACAGCACAGGGTATCCTGGTTTTAGGGATGACTCCCAGTTTGTAGATGAGCCAACGAATCTTAATCGCTAAATAGTAGAATCGAGATAAGATAAAAAATAAAGAACGAAAAAGAGAATGGATTTTCCCTCTTTCGTTATTTATGCAGGCTAGATAGAAGCCTATTATTTTCTTTCTCATTACATGTTCTTATCTACTCTTTTTCACCTTCCACTCATAAACGAGGGGACTGGCTATAAATATAGACGAATATGTTCCGATAAATATCCCTATTAAAATTGCAAAAGAAAAATCGTGAATAACAGGACCACCCAGAATGAATATTGATAAGACTACCAACAGAGTGGTCAGGGAAGTCATCGTAGTGCGGGATAATGTCTCATTAATGCTTGAGTTTATTACCTCAATCAAAGGCTTTTTATATTGCAGCCTGATATTCTCTCTTATCCTGTCGTAGACCACGATAGTATCGTTTATGGAATATCCAGCTAATGTAAGGAGGGCAGCAACAATGGGAAGAGTAATCTCTTTTCCCAATATGGTGAATATACCAAAAGTGATGAATACATCGTGAATTAAGGCTGTTACTCCAGCAAGGCCCCAGATACCACCTATGAAGCGCCAGGCGACATAGATAATAATGCCCAAGAAGGCGAATAGGAAAGACTTTATACCACGTTTTTTAAGATACTCACCAACCACGGGTCCCACTACCTCGTTTCGCTCAATGGTAAATTGATTTTGAGGAAACTCTTCTTGGAAAATGGAAGTTAACTTTTGAACAATCTCTAAAGGTCCGACATCCCAACTTTTTACTCTAATGATCAGTACATTGGTATTGGGAAATTTCTGAATGGTAGCTCCGGATAGCTCGTGTCTCGACAGTGTTTCTCTCATCCCTCCTACGGCGATTTCCTGGGAGAAATTTATTTGTACAAGTGTGCCACCAGTAAAGTCTATCCCCAAATTTACTCCTTTGTGAAAGATGGCATACCCTGAGACCAAAATCATAAGTCCCGAAAGGATAAAAGCTTTCTTTCTCTTTTCAATAAACTTGAAGTTCGTTTTACCAAAAAATTGCATCCCTCTCTCCTATTTAGCCTCTCTGTAGGGGACGGACGCAGTTTATGCCGATTTTTCGGCATGCCGTCCCTTCCTTTGGGCGGCCACCCCGCTTGTACGGGATAAACTGCGTACCGCCCCTACAATGCAAAGCTTGCGCTCTGCAGCTACCTTTCTATATGCTTAGTTTCTCTACTTTTTTGCCCACTAAAACCATATCGAAAACCATATGTGTAACCACTAAGGCGGTAAACATGCTAATTAATATGCCTAGAGAAAGCGTGACCGCAAAACCTTTTACCGGGCCCGTGCCGAATTGAAACAAGAAAGCTGCTGCTATCAATGTAGTCAGGTTGGAATCGATAATAGTCCTGAATGCCTTCTGGTATCCTGAATCAATTGCTACTCTGACCGTTTTGCCTGCTCTTAACTCTTCTCTGATCCTCTCAAAAATCAAAACATTGGCATCTACTGACATGCCGATGATTAAGATGATGCCAGCGATGCCAGGCAAGGTTAGAGTTGCACGAAAATAAGCCATCATTCCCAAAAGTATAATCAAATTTAAGATGAGTGCTAAGTCGACAACCAAGCCAGATAACCTGTAGTAGATTACCATAAAGAGCATTACGCAAATAAGACCAATTCCCGTGGCCACTACTCCAGCACGAACTGAATCTCTTCCCAGACTGGGACCTACGGTTCTATTCTCTATGATGTTAACTGGTGCAGGCAAAGCACCCGCCCTCAATACAATAGCTAAGTTCTTGGCTTCCTCCATGGTGAAGTTTCCTTCAATTATTGCATGGCCATCAGGGATCTTACTCTTGATTACAGGAGCTGATTGCACTCGCCCGTCAAGAACAATAGCCAGGTTTCTCTCAATGTTGATTTCTGTTATCCTGGCAAATTTTTTGGCACCGTCCTTATTGAAATCGATAGCTACATAGGGCATATTATACTGGCCACCTATCTCTACTTTGGCATTGGTCAATGCTGCCCCAGTAATTTCCGACTCCTCTTTCACTAAAAATAATGCCTCTCTCTTCCCGGGCAGGACTTCGTAACCAAGGGGAATCCTGCCAGGATCAACTTTTCCTTCAGAATCTAATATCTCGCTTATTCTGATTCCATCATTGACCAATTTGAACTCGAGTAATGCCGTCTTTCCAATAAGTTCAATCGCTCTTTCGGGGTCTTTCACTCCAGGTAATTCCACAACGAGCCACCTATCTCCCTGACGAGCAATTAATGGTTCGGCCACGCCGAATTGGTCTACACGATTGCGTATGACCTCTAATGCTCTCTCCATAGCATCGCCGGGGGAAGTTCCTTGGGGAAGTCTATTTAAATCAACTTCCAAAACCAAGTGCTAAGTTAGTAATCAAACCAGACAACTTGTAGTAGATTACCATAAAGAGCATTACGCAAATAAGACCAATTCCCGTAGCCACTACTCCAGCACGAACTGAGTCTCTTCCCAAACTGGGACCTACGGTTCTATTCTCTATGATGTTAACTGGTGCAGGCAAAGCACCTGCCCTCAATACAATAGCTAAGTTCTTGGCTTCCTCCATGGTGAAGTTTCCTTCAATTATTGCATGGCCATCAGGGATCTTACTCTTGATTAC
>WJOT01000022.1 GCA_009619095.1 Clostridia bacterium | reverse complement strand
AGGTTGGTCTGTGTATAGTCCAGCTACATCCAGGAGTTACGCAGGTTTAAGTGAAGGAAGTCATACGTTTGAGGTTAGGGCTAAAGATAGAGCAGGTAATGAAGATCCAACCCCAGCCTCATATACCTGGGTAATTGATACCACAGCGCCAAATACGTTCATAACTTCTTCTCCTCCTGATCCTACGGGTAGTACATCGGCTACTTTTACCTTTAGTGCGAATGAGAGTGGATGTGAGTTTTCATATCAATTGGATAGTGGAGGTTGGTCTGTGTATAGTCCAGCTACATCCAGGAGTTACGCAGGTTTAAGTGAAGGAATGCATATATTTGAGGTTAAGGCTAAAGATGGAGCAGGTAATGAAGATCCAACACCAGCCTCATATACCTGGGTAATTGATACAGTAGACCCCGTCCCTATTTACCAGATTACAAGCAGTGTTGGCAGTGCCAGAACTATAGACTCATTTAAGTTGACTATTGAACTTGTCGATCCCGAGACAGGTGATCCTAAAAGCGGGGCGAATAATCCATTCATAATAACTGCCTGTACAATCGGTGGTGGAGATGCTCCAGGCACATGGACAAAGATAAGTGGGCCGTCAGTACTGAGCGATGGGCAAGCAGAAATCGAGGTAAGTTATGATACAGTAGGAAAGATTCGCTTCAAGGTAACCGATGACTTAGGTCAGCCTCCAGCATATACTGATGTTATAGATATCAGGCCAGTGGGGCTGTGCTATGACCTGGAGGCTCCTGAAAGAGTCGAAGCTGGTAGAGAATTTCCTCTTATAGTTAGATTAATTGATGATCCGGCTGTTGGGGGTGCGGGAAATCCGGTCACTCCCAGTGAATATGCCAGACAGGTAAAATTGGTTGCCTGTTCTTCTCCTGTAGGGACGCCGGCTGAGGGAGAATTGAAGATAAAGAGTTTCTATTTACAGGGAGGAGAAAAAACTCTCCTTCAGAGTTATAGCCTTGCTCATATTATCTATATCGAAGCTTCCGATGCCAAAGTATATGACCCTCCAGTTACATCCGACCCACCCGACCGCACTGCTGATATTGAAGTTATTGGTGTGCCAAAAACAGTAATGAAATTCGACGGAATGTATCGTGAAATGCACGATGGAATATATTTGAGAAGTAGTACGCGTATAATTATTATGTCGGTAACTGATATTGTAGCAGAGACCATCCTTTATAGAGACAATGATGGTGACTGGAAGACCTATGTCGAGCCATTTACTCTTTCTCCAGGGGCCCATATTATAGAATATTACGGAATAGATAAGTATGACCATAAGGAAAGGATAAATCGTAGCAAGAAAATTTATGTCACTTTCTTTGGTGGTGGAGTCACCAATATACCCAATCCATTCAAGGCAGGCAGAGAAGAGACCTGGATAGAATATGATCTGAAGGAGCCTTCCAATGTAACCATCACAATTTACGACCTCTTCGGCCAGGAAGTCTGGCATGAGAGTTATGCGGCCGGAGAAGAGGGTGGTAAGAAAGATATTAACAGCGTTGCCTGGGATGGGAGGAACCTCTCTGGAAAAGTGGTGGCAAACGGAGGTTATATTTGCCGCATCTGGGTCGAGAAAGAAAAGAGACATATGACAAGGAAGATTGCTGTGGCTAAATAAGGTAGGGGGAGAAGATAATGAAAAAGAAGATTTTTAGACTATTTGGAGTAGCTCCGATTCATCGGAGCGTTTTTCCTGTTTTGGTATTAATTTTCGCTATGCACTGGCAACTCGCCAGGGCAGATAATTACTACGGAATGGCCAACGACTATCTACAGTATGGTGCAGGAGCGAGGTCTTTAGCAATGGGAGGAGCCTATGTAGCGCTGGCAGATGATGCCAGTGCTCCTTATTGGAATCCGGGAGCGTTAACACAGATTGATGAACATCAGTTTCTTTCTATGTATGCTCCATTCTTTGAACAGACTAATTATAATTTCCTCTCCTATGTTCATCCTCTGAGAAGGCTGGGGGCTTTGGGTATTTCCAATGTTCTTCTCCATTCCGGAGGATATGAAGAAGTCACTCGCCAACAAGGAGTAATTGGCACGAATAGGTCGATATTCAAAAATGCAATAATTATTTCTTACGCAAATAAGGTTCGTGAACGAGTCTCCCTGGGAGCAAGTTTGAAACTGATTCATGAGCGAGTGATGAGATATTCAGGGAATGGCTTGGGAGTAGATTTGGGGATACTTTATCAGCCATTAGACGAACTGAACATTGGGTTAGCCCTGCAAAATGTTATCCAGCCCAGGGTGACTCTAAGAGATGACCCTGATGTGTATGAGATAAATTTGAAAGCTGGTGTGGCATTAAATGCATTCTCTAAACGTCTCACCCTGACTGCAGACATCAATAAGCTCGTTGACGAGAAGGCATATTTCTGTGCCGGGTTAGAAGTTTCTCCCTGGGAGAAGATGTCTAACCCTTCTTTGAAAAGGGTAGATTTGAGGGCAGGATTTAACCACTTGCAATCTTTTACCTGTGGACTGGGATTGAAGATAAAATTTTTCTCTATAGATTATGCATTTAGTTCTCATGACCTGGGAAATCTCCATAAATTTGCCCTTACTTTTAACTGGGGAAATATCTATAAGGCAAGTGCGAATCCCGTTTTGAAGACGGAAAACACCTATGGGCTTGACGCTTTAACCAATGAACTCGAATTTTCTACTGATATTCCTTCGATTACTGTAAAGAGATGGACTCTGGAGATAAAAGATGAAGATGAAGAAGTCGTGAAGACCTTCTCCGGGGAGACCCGTCCACCGGAAATTATCAGGTGGGATGTTTGTGATGATATAGGAAGGCCGGTAAAGAGGGGAGACTATATCTACGAATTTACCGTTGTGTATAAGAATGATAGACAGTGGGTTGATCAGGGAGAGATAAAGCTCCAATCATTCTCTTTAGAAGAGATGCCGATAGAAATTAGAGTAAACGGAGAAGAACTCACTGAGAGTGTTGAGTAATCCCGACTTGTCGGGACTGTAAAGCTTTCGCTTTACACTCCGGGAGTTTGTTTGGAGTGTCCCGATAAGTCGGGACAAGGTAATCCCGACATGTCGGGACGCTTTACATTCCATAGATAGGAGGAGAAGTAAAATGTTCAAAAATATGAGAAAAATTTCAGTAATCATTACCATACTCCTTTTCATTCCTCTGTCGATAGCAGGAGCAAAGATGAGGGAGATGGATGCCGTCACTGAGTATAAGTTCGCCAGTTCTGCTTATAGAAAAGGCAATATAGAAGAGGCAATGAACGGATTCATACATTTCCTGAAGGAATTTCCCAATGATTTCAGGACAGGCAGCGCCCAGTTTATGATCGGGCAGTGTCTTTTCGATAAGGGGAGATATAAGGAGGCAGCAAAGGCCTTCAGGAAGGCTGCCAGGAAGTCTGGTGGAGACTATAGTCTGTTTATTAATTCCATTTATCGGCTTGGAGAATGCGAGTTTAATTCAGGAGAATACCTGGATGCAATTGACTATTTCCAAAAGGTGAGAAAAGGAAAGAACAGGAATTTAAGAGCGGAAGCGCTATATGGAATAGCACTTTCTTACCTGGCAATAGAAGAGACAGAAAAAGCAAAAGATTGTTTACTGGAATTACTTCTTTTCTACCCTGGGTATAATAGTCAACCCGCTGCTCTTATTCCTTTAGGGTTAATCTTTCTGGAGAAAGGAGATGCTAAGACTGCTCTGGGATATTTTCGTAGAGTAAAAGACGACTTAGGTTCCATTTACTATTCGGGGATAGCTTTTAGGGAATTAAATAAAGTGATGATGGCCACGGCGCTATTCAAAGAGGTATTGAGGAAAGGGCCCCAGAGCCAATGGGTAGATAAAGCACAGTACCAGATTGGGCAGTCATTTTTCCGCTCGCAGCAGTATCCATTAACCTCAGAGGCGTTGGAGAACTTACTTTCCCAATATCCGGAAAGCGATTTAAGGGAAGAGACAGCATATCTTCTTGCCTGCTCAGATTTTCAGCAGGGGAAATATAGTGAGGCAGAGATAAAGTTGCAAAAGTTACTCAGGGAATTTCCTGAGAATCCTCTGGCTCTGTACTCAAATTATCTAATTGGCGAGATTTCCCTCAAGCAGAACGATTTTGCTAAAGCACTGGCAAACTATTCTTTAGCATTAAATGTGGAGAAGCTATCAATGTATTCTCTATTTAAGATAATCTGGTGTCACGCTCAACAGAATCAGCATGAGGAAGCGATAACCAAGGCAAAGGAGTTTCTCCACTCTTATCAGTGGGGAGAACTGGCGGCAAAGGTATTACTTATTGAAGGCATAGCATATCAGAAGACAGGGAGGCACCCCCAAGCCATGAGGTGTTATCAAGAGATAGTGGATAAATATTCCGGGACAGAATTTTTTGAAAAGGCACTCTATCTAATGGCTACGGCATACTATGAGTTAGAGAAATATCCTCAACTGGTGACCAACGTTCATCAAATTTTGAAGAATTCACCTTCGGGCTCTACCAATTGGCGAGCAGAGACTTACTATATGATTGGAGAGGGGTACTATGCTCTGGGTAAATATAGTGAAGCAGCGAGGATATATGAATTGGTGAGCAAGAATTTCCCGGGCAGTCGATTTTTAACCAAGGTGTATCAGGCTATCTCTTCCTGCTATGCCCAGAGGGGGGAGTATGAAAGGGCTGGTGAGGTACAGGAGAAGGCCTTAATCATGGCCCAGGAAGAGGGCGGAGAAGTGAGCGATTTAACTCTTCTGGAGATGGGCAATATCCAATTTAACAGAAAGGAGTATGAAAAGGCAATCTCTTATTACGAGGAGTTTATAAAGCGCTCTCCTGAGAATCCCAGGGTAAGTCAGGCGCTATATCAAGAAGGCATAGCGCTTTATCGTCTAGAATACTTCACCGAGGCAATAAAGAAGTGGGAGAAAGTAGCCAGGGAGCACGAACAGAATCCACTGGCTTCCCGGGCGCTACTGCAGGCGGGAAAGACATATTTTGGTTTAGGGAAATATGGTCAGGCTCTAAAGACTTACCAGTGGGTGCTGAAGCAGTATCCTGGTTCGGATATGGAAAAAGACGCTGTGTTGCAGATAGGGCAATGTTATTACAACCAGGGCAAAATTCAGGATGCAATAACTCAGTACGAGAAATTCATCAGGGATTATCCGCAAGATGAGATGGTTGGGGTTGTTCTGGAGCAGTTACAGATGAGTTACTACCGTCAGGGCAAGTCTATTGAAGAACTGGAAAAACTGATTGAGCAGTTTCCTAAATCGAGGTTTGCTGCAGATACTTACTGGAAATTGGGTGCAGAGGCATTTAATCGTAAGAATTATCCGTTAGCGCAGCGATATTTTCAGAAGGTAGTTCTGAACTTTCCAGAAAGCACCTCAGCAGCGCAAGCGTTCTATTATCAGGCAGAATGTTATTACCTTCAGGAGAAATATTTTGAGGCGGTAAGTGCTTATGAGAGTTTCGTGCTCAATTTTCCTGAAGACAGATTAGTTTCTCAAGCTATGTTCCGTGAGGCAATCTCCTATTTCAATATGGGGAAATTTGAGGAAAGTGTAGGTGTTTTTAAAGAATTCTCTCTCTTATATTTTGAAGACCCCTTAGTTAAAGATGCTGCTCTCAATATTGCGCTATGTTACAAAAAAATCCAGAAACTGAGAGAATCTATTGAGGCTTATGAGAAATTTGTGGCTGTCTATCCGAAGGATGAGAAAGTTGGTTTTGCTTTCCTGCAGATTGGTTCATTATATGAGGTGATGGATGACTATAAGAAGGCGGTAGAGGCGTATGAGAAAGTGCCGGGAGGGAAAAGAGAGAAAGGTGAGGCGGAGTTCTATGCTGCCAGGTGCTACGATAAGCTAAAAATGCCAGAGAAACAGAAGAAAGCTTATGAGGCTTTAGTTAATTTTGTGCCCAGGAGTG
>WJOT01000080.1 GCA_009619095.1 Clostridia bacterium | reverse complement strand
GAACTCCCAGTTTTTCTGCAATCCCCGGACCGACCTGTGCTGTATCTCCATCAATAGCCTGTTTACCACAGATGACTAAATCAAATTCCCCTATCTTCTTGATCCCGCGCGCCAAGATATAGGAAGTGGCTAAGGTATCACTTCCTGCAAAGGCACGGTCAGTAAGGAGGATGGCTTCATCGCATCCCATAGATAGAGCTTCTCGGAGAGCCGATTCAGCTTGTGGAGGTCCCATGGAAATTACAGTTACCTTTCCTCCCATTCTCTCTTTGAGTCTCAAAGCTTCCTCAATCGCATAACTATCGAATGGGTTTACAATGGACTCAACCCCCTCGCGAATCAAAGTGTTGGTTTTAGGGTCAATCTTTACCTCTGTAGTTCCTGGTACCTGTTTAATGCAGACAATGAAATTCATTTCTTTGCTCTAGCCGCTTCCTTTATCAGGGCAAGTGCTATCTCATTTCTCATAACCTGGTTTGTCCCTTCGTAAATCTGGGTGATTTTGGCATCGCGCATTCGCTTTTCCATAGGATACTCGCGCATATATCCATAGCCTCCGTAAACTTGAACAGCGTCAGTGGTAACTTTCATAGCCACGTCGGAAGCAAGGAGTTTACACATCGCCGACTCTTTGGTAGTTCTCGTTTTTGGGCCTTTATCGATCATCCTGGCAGTAGCATAGATTAATGCTCGAGCTGCCTCCACTTCAGTGGCCATATCAGCTAAAAGATGCTGGATTGCCTGAAAGGAAGAGATGGACTGTCCGAACTGTTCTCTCTCCCTGGAATACTTAATCGCGTCCTCCAGAGCACCAGCAGCAATTCCCAGAGCCTGGGCAGCCACTCCCGGACGAGAAACGTCGAAAGTTTTCAAGGCAATTATAAATCCTTGACCTTCTCTACCTAAAAGGTTTTCTTTAGGAACTTTGCACTCATTGAAAATCAATTCTCTTGTCGCAGAACCGCGAATTCCCATCTTTTTCTCTTTCTTTCCAAATGAGAATCCACGAGTATCTTTTTCCACAATGAAGGCAGATGCTCCCCGGGAACCTTTTGTTTTGTCGGTCATGGTAATTACTATATAAATTTGTGCTTCCCCTCCATTGGTAATGAAGCATTTCGTGCCATTCAGGATATAGCTGTCTCCTTCTTTCTTAGCAGTGGTTTGAATAGCTGCGGCATCGGAACCAGCACCTGGCTCAGTGAGAGCAAAGGCTGCCAATTTCTTACCCGCTGCAATATCCGGGAGATATTTTTTCTTCTGTTCATCGTTACCAAAAAGCATAATAGGAAAAGCAGCCAGGGCTGTGGCAGCTAATACCAAAGCTATTCCCCCATCAATTTTGCAGAGCTCTTCCACGGCAAGGCATAGCTCAAACACCCCTCCGCCAGTTCCGCCATATTCCTCAGGAATATACACCCCGCAGAGGTCTACTTTAGCCAACTCCTCCACAATCGGCCAGGGAAATTCTTCAGTCTCATCATAATGCTCTCGTACCGGCTTAATTTTCTCTTCAGCAATCCTTCTGGCTAATTCACAAATCATCTTCTGTTCTTCACTAAGAAAGTATTCCATATCGCCCTCCAAAAAATTGGAGTAGTCCCGATGAATCGGGACGATAATAACATAGAGCAAGTTCTGCTACTCCACAGTTTGAAAACTGTTTATTGTGTCTTCGTTTTTTTCTTAGCTTTAATCTTCTTTAGTGCCTTTTTAGCTGCTTCTTGTTCGGCTGTTTTTTTGCTCAACCCCGTGCCCCGGCCAAAAATTCTACTTTTCACTTTCACTTCGATTTCAAAAAATTTCTTGTGGGCTGGACCCCACTCTGTCTTTACCTTATATTCTGGTAAAATCTTATATTTCTTTTGAATCAACTCTTGAAGACTACTTTTATAATCTACCTTCCTTATGCCCTTAAGCGTGAAAATCTGTCCCAGAATAAACTTCTTTGCCTTATCCCAATCCTGATCCTGGTAAATCGCACCGATTAGGGCCTCCAAGGCATTACTTAACAGAGAAGCTCTCTGGCGACCGCCTGCTTTCTCTTCCTCTTCACTTATTAAAAGATAGTCGCCCAGGGATAATTTCTTGGCCCAGAGCAGAAGAGACTTTCTGTTTACCAGGCTCGATTTCAGTTTAGTTAACTTCCCTTCGTCGTATGTTGGATACCGCTGATAAAGGTGCTCAGATATCACTAAATTCAGCACACTGTCCCCTAGAAACTCGAGTCGTTCATTATCTTCTTTTATACCGGACATGTGCGCATAAGATTTATGCGTTAAAGCCTGCCAAAACAGTTCTTTGTTTTTAAAATTTATTTTTAACTTTTGTTCAAGATTCTTCGAGTTCATATTAAAGAATCCTCCGTTTCGTTGTAGGCACAGATTTCCCGATTGAAAATCGGGATGCAAAATTAAAACCTGAATTACGAGATTGCTTCACTCCGTTCGCAATGACAGCATAATCAATTGTAGGCACAGATTTCCCGATTGAAAATCGGGATGCAAAACCATTCTTGTCCCGATGAATCGGGACTTACAAATGCTTTAAAATTCGAAATTGTAGCTGCAAACTACACTGTTTCTGGTTTATATTTTCTTACTACCAAGGTGGCATTATGGCCACCAAAACCTAAAGAGTTGGAGAGGGCTACATTGATTTTCTTAGGGCGGGCTTTATTGGGGACATAGTCCAGGTCACATTCGGGATCAGGAAATTCATAGTTTATCGTTGGAGGGAGCATCTCTTTTTCCATGCTAAGAATTGTGGCGATTAATTCTACAACTCCTGCTGCTCCCAGGAGGTGCCCGATCATAGACTTGCTTGATGAAATGGGAATCTTGTAGGCATAGTCCCCAAAAACTTTCTTTACGGCAAGGGTTTCTACCTTATCATTTAAAGGAGTGGAAGTGCCGTGAGCATTTATGTAATCGACTTCTTCGGGTTTTACACCGCCATCGGCTAAAGCATTAGACATAGCCCGAGCAGCACTCTGCCCGTCAGGAGAGGGAGCAGTAATATGGTAAGCATCGTTTGTAGCTCCATAGCCAATCAGTTCAGCGCGAATGGTAACTCCCCGGGAAAGGGCGTGTTCTAACAATTCCAAAATTACAATTCCAGCTCCTTCTCCCATTACAAAACCATCTCTCTCCTTGTCGAAAGGCCGACTGGCGTGTTCAGGGTCGTCATTTCGAGTAGACAAAGCTCTGGCTGAACAGAAGCCAGCAAGGCCCAGGGGAGTAACTGCCGCTTCCGAACCACCGGCAATAATCACATCTGCATCCCCATAATGGATGAGGCGTAAAGCATCTCCTATCGTATGGTTACTGGTAGCACAGGCGCTGGATAATGAATAGTTTGGCCCCTGGATGTTGTGAGCAATGGCAATCTCTCCAGCAGCAATATTGGTAATTAGCATGGGGATCATAAAAGGACTTACCCGACGAGGTCCTTTCTCTAATAATACCTTATGTTCCGCAGCAACAGTAGATAATCCTCCTATGCCAGAACCCACGATAACTCCTGCTCGAAAAGGATCTTCCTTCTTCATGTCAAGCTTTGCGTCCTCTATGGCTATCTTGGCAGCAGCAAACGCAAGTTGACTAAAACGATCCATCTTTCTAATCTTCTTTTTATCAATATATTTTTCTGGTTGGAAATTCTTTACTTCAGCACCAATCTGGGTTGAGAATTGAGAGGTATCAAAGGTCGAGATTCTACTTATGCCCGACTTTCCGCTCACTAGTGAGTTCCAGAAATCATCTGCTCCGATTCCGATTGGCGAAATGACTCCGTATCCCGTAATCACTACTCTGCGGTCCATTTCCCCTCCAAAAATTTAATCGGAAGAAAAAAAATAAAATACAAAACCGCTACCACGCCAAAAATTCCTGCTGTGTAGCGGTTTTCTTCTTGTTAGTTTAGGCTTGTGCTTTATGTCTATTAATGTACTCGATCGCTTTACCAACTGTATCTAATTTTTCTGCTTCTTCGTCTGGGATTTCGATATTAAATTCTTCTTCCAGTGCCATTACAAGTTCTACAGTATCCAAAGAATCGGCTCCCAAATCATTAACAAATGAAGCCTCTATAGTCACCTCTTCCGGATCTACCCCAAGTTGTTCAACAATGATTTCTTTTACCTTTTCGGCTACTGCCATTTTGTTTTTTCACCTCCACAAAAGAATTGTGTAACCAAACAATTAAAAAGTTACACGTTTTGAAAACTCTACATTGCCATGCCACCATCTACTTTAATTACTTCTCCGGTAATATAACTGGCTTTCTCAGATACTAAAAATAGGACTGCGCTAGCCACATCTTCGGACTTCCCTAACTCACCAAAAGGAATTTGAGAAGATAATTTCTCTTTTACTTGTGCAGATAATCGTTCAGTCATGCTCGTTTGAATAAAGCCCGGAGCCACAGCATTAACATTTATTCGACGGCCAGCGAGTTCTCTGGCACAGGTCTTGGTTAAAGCAATCAGCCCTCCTTTAGATGCTGAGTAGTTAGCTTGACCAGCGTTCCCAATTATCCCCACAATGGAAGCAATATTAACAATCTTTCCAGACTTTTGCTTCATCATAACGGGGGAAACTATCTTAATACAATTAAATGCGCCCTTGAGATTAATATCCAAAACCAGGTCCCAATCCTCTTCTTTCATGCGCATTATCAGTGCATCTCGAGTTATTCCAGCATTGTTGACTAATATATCAATTCTGCCAAATTTGTCAAGAGTTTTTTTCGCCATTTCTTCCACCGAAGATAGAATAGAGACATCTACCCCAATGGAGATAGCTTCACTTCCTTTTTGGGAAATTTCTCGGGCAGTAGCTTTAGCTACTTCTTCCATAACATCTGCGATAACCACATTTGCTCCCTCTTGAGCCAACTGAGTAGCAATGGTCTTTCCAATCCCCTGCGCCCCTCCAGTTACAATCGCTACTTTACCTTTTAAATCCAAAATCGATCACCCCCCGCACCATTAAAAGATAATTTGTGATATGGAGTCCTTGCGAAAGCAAGGATATTAAATTCTGGAGTGTGAAACGAGAGTTTCACTGGGTCAAGCTTTCGCTTGACACTCCATCCTCCCTTTCGGGAGGACTCCAAAACTTTCTACGTTAAGAAATTCCTCTGGAATGAACAAACTATCTTTTAATCTAATCCTTCCAGTTTCTTAAGGGTTTCCTGAAGACTTTTCTCGTCTTCCACGTTTAATCCGGAAGACCCCTTGGTTATTCTACTTAAAAGTCCAGTTAACACCTTCCCTGGACCTACCTCAATAAAAATCTCCACACCTCTTTGGAACATCTCTTTTATACTATCTTCCCATAATACAGGATTATCTATTTGTGAAACCAATGCTTTTCTGATTTCTTCCCGTGAAGTTGCCGGTTTCGCATTACAGTTTGTCACCACAGGAATAACGGGATCTTTCAACTCATAATTCTCCAATTCTCTGGCCAGATTCTTCCCCGCTTGAGCCATCAACTGGGAGTGGAAAGCTCCGCTAACTTTTAGAATAATAGCCCTCTTTGCGCCTTTTGCTTTGGCTCCTTCCACAGCCCTCTCAATCGCTTTCAATTCTCCAGCAATAACTATTTGATGAGGAGAATTGAAATTTACAGCTTCCAGTACTTCTTCTCCTCTAACTTCCTCAATAACTTCTTCTAATTTCTCTCTTTCCAATCCTATAATGGCTGCCATTGCTCCGGGCTTCTCCTGGGAAGCCTTATGAATAAACTCAGCTCTTTTTTGAACTACTGATAAGGCTTGGGGAAAATCGAAAACCCCTGCAGCAACTAAAGCAGTATATTCTCCCAAACTATGGCCGGCTACAATCTGGGGTCTTAAGATTTCTTTAGAAGAGTAACTTTCAGGTCTCTGGAGAACTTCCAAACAAGCAACACTTATAGTAAAGACGGCGGGCTGAGTAATTAGAGTTTGTTGTAATTCCTCCTCAGGGCCATAAAAAATTTTTTTTCTGAGGTCGTAACCTAAAATATCATTTGCCCGGTCAATAATCTTCCGGGCCGGCTCGTACCTTTCGTATAGTTCCCTTCCCATACCTACGTATTGTGAGCCCTGACCTGGAAAGAGGAAAGCAACTTTTACCATTTAATCACACAGGAACCCCAGGTAAACCCAGCACCAAAGGCAACCAATTCTATAATATCTCCTTGTTTAATTCTGCCCTGGCGATTTGCTTGGTCCAGAGCAATAGGCACAGTAGCTGCTGAAGTATTTGCGCATTTATCAATATTTACGAAAACCTTATCTATGGATATAGATAATCTCTTTGCGATTGCTTTAATTATCCTGATATTTGCCTGATGTGGTATCAACAGAGTTACGTCCTCTATCTTAAGTCCACATCCTTCCAATCCTCGTTTGACAGAGTTCACCATTTCCGGTACGCCTATTCTGAAAGTCTCATTTCCCTTCATCTTCAGGTAATGGAGCCTGTTCTTGACTGTGTCTACAGTTGCCGGGAGTCTCGAGCCCCCAGCGGGCATATTCAACAAATCGCCATACTGACCATCTGCGTCTAAATAACAAGAGAGAATCCCTGAATCACCTTTCTCCTTTTTCAAAACTGCTGCTCCCGCGCCATCCCCCAGAAGCACACAAGTATTCCTGTCCTCCCAGTCAGTAATTTTAGAAAGAGTTTCCGTGGCAATGACCAGCGCTGTTTTATATGTTTCCATCTGTAAAAATTGCTGGGCAGTAGAAAGAGAATAAATAAAGCCAGCGCAGGCAGCATTTAAATCAAAAATAGCAGCACCTTTTATCCCTAACTTAGTCTGTATTATACAAGCTGTTGAAGGGAAGAACATATCCGGAGTAATCGTTGCCACAATAAGTAAATCGATATCTTCAACTTTTACATTAGCATCCTCCAGTGCTCTCTGGGCAGCTTTAATCCCCAGGTCAGAAGCAGCCTGTTTATCGGAACATATCCTTCTCTCTCTGATTCCCGTACGACTTACAATCCACTCATCGGATGTATCGACTATTTTCTCAAGATCCTTATTGGTTAAGACTTTCTCTGGCAGATATGACCCAGTTCCCACTATGCGAATACCCACTATTTTCCTACTCCTATAAACTTTCTTTGATTTGTTGATTGATTCTCTTTTCCACAAACTCTCCTGCTACCCGGATAGCATTGGAAATTGCCTTAGCGTTGGAACTGCCATGGCAAATAATGGAACAGCCATCTACGCCCAAAAGAGGAGCTCCTCCATATTCAGTATAATCGACTCTCTTCTTGATATCTTTAAAGGCGCCTCTCAACAATATAAGTGCTATTTTTCGGAAAGGATATTTGAGAATTTCATCTCTAAACAAACTAATAAATTCTTCAGCTATACCTTCACTAAATTTCAGAAGAATATTGCCTACAAATCCATCACAAACGATAACATCAGCCTTTCCTTTCACAATATCTTTGCCTTCTACATTACCCACAAAATTCAATCCCGATTGGCGCAAGAGACGATGGGCTTCTACAGTCACCTCATTCCCCTTGGTTTCTTCCGCCCCGGTACTCAACAGTCCAATACGGGGAGATTCTTTATTCATAATTGTCTTCATATAGATGTTACCCATTACCGCAAACTGGAGCAAACCTTTTGCCGTAGAGTTGACGTTTGCGCCAACATCGAGAAGTGCAACTACACCTTTTAGAGTAGGTATTAATGCAGCAATAGCAGGCCTATCGACTTTGGGCAATCTCCCCAAAACCATCAATGCTGAGGCCAATACTGCACCCGAGTTTCCTGCAGAAACCATGGCGTCAGCCATGCCCTCTTTGACTAATCGGGTAGCAACCATGATGGAGGAATCTTTCTTTTGGCGACAAGCTATCGCCGGTGACTCATCCATACCGATAACCTCCGAACAGTGGTAAATGGAAAGGGGTAAAGATGAACTTCGATAGTTCTTCATCTCCCCTGTTAAGTGGGTTTTATCCCCCACTAAAATTATTTCGTAAGGGGTTTTTTTGACAGCTTGAACTGCTCCTTCCACCACTACTCCGGGAGCATAGTCGCCCCCCATAGCATCTACAGCGATTCGCATAAATAAGACCCCTGGTTAACTTTTCCCTTTTCTTTTCCTTTTTTCCTCTATCTCTTTTTTTGTCTTAATTATCTTTTCTTCATTATAATAGCCACAATTGAAGCAAGCAAAATGGGGAAGTTTAAATTCCTTGCACATCGGGCAAATAGATAGAGTGGGGATATGTAGTTTCCAGTTGGCTCTTCGTTTACCTTGTCTGGAAACAGAATGTCTTCTCTTGGGATTAGCCATAAGCTACTCCTAAACAATAATGCTATAATGGTAGCCGCTCCGATTTATCGGAGCGAAATTTACAGAACGCAACCTGAAGGTTGCGACTACCCTTTTGCACAAGTAATGCTAAAATTATCCTAAACAATAGTTTTTAATATTACAAGTTAAAAATGGGTTTGTCAAGAAAAATCACGTGCTTGTAAATCTTTCATCAGATATTGATGGATTGCTTTGGCACTCCTCCTACCAGAAGCCATAGCGGAAATCACTGTGGCTGCACCGCTTACAATATCCCCTCCAGCCCAGACACTCTCTTTTGAGGTCTTTCCGCTAGTTTCATCTATAACAATATAGCCCCATTTGTTTACTTCCAAATCTGGGGTAGCAGAAGGAAGCAGAGGGTTGGCACCAGCGCCAATAGCCATTATTACTATATCAACCTTTATGGTGAATTCAGAACCCTTAATCGGTACTGGCCGGCGGCGTCCAGACTCATCAGGCTCCCCCAGTTCCATCCTTATACATTCAATTCCAGTAACCCAATTCTCCTTATTGCCAAGAATCCGCACTGGATTGGTCAAAAATTTAAATTCTACTCCCTCATCTTTGGCATTTTGCACTTCTTCCGCCCGCGCAGGCATCTCCTGTGGGGAACGGCGGTAAATATTGTAAACCTTTTGAGCTCCTAACCTTAAGGCTACCCGCGAGGCGTCCATTGCCACGTTTCCCCCTCCTATTACTGCAACCCTTTTCCCAATTTTTACGGGAGTATCGTACTGGGGAAATAAGTATGCCTTCATCATGTTGGTTCTGGTTAAAAATTCGTTGGCTGAATAGACCCCATTGAGGTTTTCTCCGGGAATGTCCATAAACTTGGGCAAACCAGCCCCAATTCCAATGAAAATAGCATCATAACCCTGGGAGAAAAGTTCATCGAGAGTATAAATCTTGCCAATCACATAGCCAGTTTTTACTTCCACCCCCAGGGAGCGAATGTACTCTATTTCTCTTCCCACAATAGCTTTGGGTAAGCGAAATTCTGGAATCCCGTAGACCAGAACGCCTCCTGGTTTATGCAATGCTTCGAAAATGGTCACACTATGTCCCAACCTGATTAAATCGCCGGCACAGGATAAGCTGCCAGGACCAGAGCCAATGACTGCCATGCGTTTTCCAGTAGAAGAAGGAAGTGATGAGCTTTCTGGACTGCCCTTCTGGATTTCCCAATCAGCAACAAAGCGTTCCAGTCGTCCAATGGCGACAGGCTCGTACTTTTTACTTAGAATACAGGCTTTTTCGCAAAGCCCCTCCTGGGGACATACTCTCCCACACATAGCTGGCAAGAGGTTAGCCTCCTTAATCTTGTGGATGGCTCCCCGGTAATCCTTTTTGACAATCTTAGCAATAAAACCAGGGATGTCAATTTCCACTGGACAGGCCTTAATACAGGGAGCCTTCTTACACTGGAGACACCTTCTGGCCTCCTGTTGTGCCTGCTCTTTTGTATAGCCCAAAGCCACCTCATTAAAATTCGTCACCCTGATTTTGGGCTCTTGACGTGGCATTTCTACTTTTTTAGGAGTAATTTTCATTTTATTCTACTATGTTTATGGGCTGAATCATAGCTCTGGAGAGCTTTCTTTTCCTCTGGTAGGTAAATTCTCTGACGACTGAGGAGTTGGTCAAAATCTACCTGGTGACCATTGAAATCCGGACCATCCACACAAACGAATTTTGTCTTGCCCCCTACCGAAACTCGGCAAGCACCGCACATTCCGGTAGCATCAACCATTATGGGATTGAGACTCACTATAGTCCTCAATTTATGTGGCCTGGTCACTTCAGAAACAGCACGCATCATAAGAGTGGGCCCCACGGCAAAGACCAAAGCAAATTCCTTCTTTCCTTTAATCAACCTTTGCAATTCATCGGACACAAAACCTTTCCGGCCATAAGAACCATCATCAGTAGTAATGTAAACTTCGTCCGAGACAGAGGCTATCTTATCCTCCCAGATTACCAGTTCCCCGGTGCGCGCACCGATAATCGATATAACCTTGTTCCCAATTTCTTTAAAGCCACAAGCCACAGGATAGATAGGCGCTATTCCCACGCCTCCGCCTACACAAACTACTGTGCCTACATCTTCCATATGGGTGGGTCTGCCTAAAGGTCCAATAACATCAGAGAGGGTATCGCCTGAATTTAGCCTTCCCAACTGACAAGTACTCTTTCCTGCTTCCTGAATTACGATAGTTATAGTTCCTTTATCTCTTTCATAATCTGCAATAGTTAACGGAATCCTCTCTCCCCTCTCATCAATTATCACCACTACGAACTGTCCGGGCTGAGCTTTTCTGGCAATCTCCGGCGAAGATATCAGAAATTCTTTTATAGAAGGAGCCAAATTTTGCTTATTTAAAATTTTATACATTTGGGTAATCTCGCTGGTCGGGCGCTCTTTAGAGTGCCTTTTTTTCGTCACCCTGAAGGGTGACCGACCAGCTTATGTGTCTGGCTTATTTTTTGTATATTTTTCCTTCCCAATGGTGTATTTCGTTTTCGGAAAAGAAGAATTTAACTTCCCTCTCTGCTGATTTCAGCGAATCTGCTGCATGAAGGATATTGTGACGGTTATCCTGAGCGTAGAGCTCTCTCAAGGTTCCTTCTTCTGCTTTTTGAGGGTCTGTATTGCCGGCAATATCTCGAATCTTCTGAGTTGCGTTCTCTCCCTCCAAGACCATCACCAGACAGGGATTGGATGACATAAAATTGACTAAAGGCTCATAAAATTCCTTTCCTTTATGTTCTTGATAAAACTCCTCTGCCTTTTCCCGACTAACAAGGACCATTTTGAAGGCAACAATTTTGAAATCCTTCTGTTCAAATGTGGTAATGACTTTTCCTACTATTTTCTTAGAGAGCGCATCTGGCTTAATAATTACTAATGTGCGTTCCAAGATTTTCTCCTTCCACAACTTGAGATTTTTCGCCGAGCCTGTCCTGGGTTAGAGATGGGAAACTTCTTCCACAGTCTCATTTTAAATTTTTGATGATTGCTTTGGCCATCTGAGAAGTTTTAGCAGTCCCTCCCAAGTCATAGGTAACTGTCTCTCCTTTAGCAATTACCCGAACCACAGCATTCTCCAACCTCTCTGCCTTTTCTTCCTCTCCCAAATGCCTTAACATCAATACCCCTGATAGAATCATAGCCGTGGGATTTACTTTGTTCTTTCCCTTATACTTCGGCGCACTGCCGTGAGTTGCCTCGAAAACAGCAATTTCCTCACCAATATTTGCTCCGGGAGCTAAACCAAGCCCTCCCACCAATCCTGCGCATAAATCGGAGATTATATCCCCATAGAGATTAGGCAGGACGAGTACATCGTAAAGTGCAGGCTTTTGCACTAATTGCATACACATATTATCCACGATTTTATCTTCAGATTGGATGTCCGGATAATCACGGGCAACTTCGTGGAATACTTCCACAAAGATTCCATCTGAATATTTCATTATATTGGCTTTATGTATCCCGGTGACCTTTTTTCGGTTATTCTTCCTCGCATAGTCGAATGCAAAACGAATAATCCGTTCTGAAGCGTGTCGGGAAATTGGCTTGATACTTATTCCAGAATCATCAGAAATCTTCACATTCGTGGAAGCGTAAATAAAATTGATGAGTTCACTGGTCTCAGGCTTTCCCTCTTCAAATTCTATTCCTGAATATACATCTTCCGTATTCTCTCTGACCACTACTAAATCGACCCCTTCATACCGTGACCTCACACCGGGATACCACTTACAGGGACGGAGGCAAGCGTAGAGGTCGAGTTTCTGACGCAGGGCAACATTAACGCTACGAAACCCTATGCCTACAGGTGTGGTGACAGGACCTTTCAAAGCAATCCTATTTTTCTTTATGGAATCGATTACCTTATCAGGTAAAGGCGTTCCATACTTATCCATAATATCGGCTCCGGCATCGACTTTTTCCCAATTAATCTTTACCCCTGTGGCCTCAATACATTTTCGAGCAGCATCGACCACTTCCGGCCCCACACCATCACCAGGAATTAAGGTAACTTTATACATAATCGCCCCCTTTTATCTGTTGTAGCAGCAAAGCACAAGATTTGCTTCTCCGTAGGGGACGGACGCAGTTTATGCCGATTTTTCGGCATGCCGTCCCTGCATTCGGGTGGCCACTGAGTGCCACCCCTACATGCAGAGCTTCGCTCTGCAGCTACATTATTAGTATTAGCAGTATTTACAGTTTGAAACCACCGTGTTTCCGGATATGTTCTACCAATCCGCCATCGCGCAAAATGTTAACCATTACCTTAGGAAGCGGATGGAATATTAGTTCCAGTCCCTTCTTTCTATTTTTTATTATACCTTTAGCTAAATCGATTTCCAATTCATCTCCCCGAGCAATCTTCTCAGTTTCACATTCCAGAACAGGCAGTCCAATATTGATTGCATTGCGGAAGAATATTCTGGCAAAAGACTTGGCTAAAATTGCTTTTACGCCACACAGTTTGATTATTGCGGGAGCATGCTCCCGGGATGAACCCATACCAAAGTTCTTCCCTGCCACAATGAAATCTCCTGATTTTACTTTCTTTATAAATCCGGGATTGGCGTCTTCCAGTGTATGTTTAGCCAGCTCTGGCAAATTGTTCCTTAAATGGAAATATCTCCCAGGTGCAATCAAATCTGTGCTGATGTTATCCCCAAACTTATGTGCCTTGCCTTTAATAATCATTTTTCTCTCCTTTTTTACACTATTAGTATTGTCAAAAATTTTTGTTTTATTCCCTCTCCCCTTGTGGGAGAGGATTAAGGTGAGGGGATAGTAAGAGTTTGTCCCTTATAACTTCTAAAACACCTTCTATATTTTTAAGAACATCGTTATCCCAAAACCTTAGAACCTCAAACCCTTCTTCCCTTAACCACTTATCTCTTTTCCTATCTTTCCTGCTTCCAATTGCATGTTGTCCACCATCTACCTCTATTACAATCTTTCTTTTAAAATTAACGAAATCCACTATATATCTTCCTATCGGTTGTTGCCGCCGGAATTTAAACCCTTCTAACTGATTTCTTCTTAAATATCTCCATAAATATCTTTCTACCTCAGTAGAATTCTTTCTAAGATCCCTTCCAGTATTAACTAACTTCTTACCCAATTTCACCCCCACCTTTATCCTCCCCCATCAAGGGGGAGGAATAAGTTTATAGAGATCTCTCGAACCCAATCTGCAAAAATATATTCCCTCCCCACTTATGAAAGATTTTTTCCTTTATTTACAAGGCTTTTTTGACTTTTCTTTCATTAGATTTTTGCCACTATCACATTATTTCCCTGGGGTCACTTATCTTTCCCTTTACTGCTGTCCAGGCAGCTGTAGCCGGAGAAGAAAGGTATATCTGGGAATTGGGGTTACCCATTCTGCCTTTAAAATTGCGGTTCGCTGTTGATAGGCATTTCTCGTTATCAGCCAAAATCCCTCCCTGCAACCCCACGCAGGGCCCGCAACCCGGGCTCAAAATAGTAGCCCCAGCTCCAACGAGTATCTCAAGAATTCCTTCTTTCACTGCCTGGAGGTAAACCTGGCGGGAAGCTGGAGCAATAATCAACCTTGTTCCCGGAGCACATCTTCGTCCTTTCAATATCTCTGCCACCAGGCGCAAATCCTCTATTCGTCCATTGGTGCAGGTACCAATAAAAACCTGGTCAATTCTGATGTTTTTAGCCTTTATTTGAGAAATTGGTTTAACATTGTCCGGGGTCTCAGGACAGGCAAGCATTGGTTCCAATTTTGAGGCATCGATTTCAAAAACTCTTTCGTATTTTGCATCCTTATCTGCCTTAATTTCTTTATATCTCTTTTCCCGATCCCTCTCCTTGAGGTAGGCTCTGGTTAAACCATCCGAAGCAACAAGTCCAGCCTTAGCTCCTGCTTCTACAGCCATATTGCAAAGAGTGAATCTTCCGGAGAGGGACATCTTTTCCACCGCTTCCCCGGCAAATTCTAAAGCTCTGTAAGTTGCTCCATCAGCTCCCAGCATACCAATAATGTACAGAATCAAATCCTTAGCATAGACACCTTGGGGAAACTTTCCTTCTACATTAATCAAGAAAGTCAGGGGAACCCTAAGCCAGGTTTTTCCTGTAGCCATCACTACAGCCACATCCGTAGAGCCCATTCCGGTAGCAAAGGCAGCCAAAGCCCCAGAAGTGCAAGTATGAGAATCGGCACCAATAACAATATCGCCGGGATTCACAAAGCTTTCCACCAGTCTCTGATGAGAAATTCCCTCCCCTATTTCCGAGAGATTTACCTTGGTTTCTCTTGCAAAATCTCGTAACTCTCTTTGGACATTGGAAAGTTCTTTGCGCGGAGGAGGAACAGCATGGTCGAGGAAAATAATCGTTTTCTCTGGAGCAAAAATTCCACAGTCAACTGCTCTACCTGGGCCGCTTAAAGCTCCACCTCTTTTTAATTTTCTTAACTGCTTAATAGCGAGGGGACCTGTGCCATCCTGCACCATACAGAGGTCTACCGGCACAATCACAATATTCCCTGCAGTTACTTCTCTTCCCAAACGGGAGGTAATAATTTTTTCAGAGATAGTCTTACCCATAATCAATCTCCTCAAAAGTCAACAAGTGATTTTTCGTAGAGGGCTTCTATCCTGTTCAACATGTGAGTGATATCAAAAGTAGGATAGACCATTTTCTTGCCTTCCCTACCCATTCTCTGAGCCAAATTCCGATCTCTAAGCAACTTAATTACCCTCTCAGCAAATTTTTCTATATTGTGAGGCTCGACCAAAAATCCATTTACTCCCTCAATAATTGCTTCTTTAGCGCCGTCCACAGCTGTGGCTACAACAGGCTTTCCAGAAGCCATAGCTTCAGCAAACACAATAGGAAGACCCTCCCACAGGGAAGTAAGCACCAAAACATCAATAATCTGCATAATCTCCGGGACATCGCGTCGCCAGCCAGTCAAAATAACTTTTTCTTTCAGGTTGAACCTCCTGATCAATTCCTCCACCTCGGGTCTTAACTCCCCATCTCCCACCAAAAGAAACCTTGTGGATGGTAAAACCTGGCAGACACGATGGGCAAGAAAAATAAAATCTTGAGGAGCCTTTTGAGGCTTGAAACAGGCAATCATTACCACTACAGGACTTCCAGAGTTAATTCCGAATTCTCTCTTTTTTTGGTCAAAATCAACTTTTATTTCAGAAAATGCTTTAATATTTGTAGCGCAATGTATCACCTCATATTGTCTTTTTTTCCCAATCCTATTAGCCAGGCCTTTTTTCACATTTTCGGAAGATACTACGATTAACTTGTCAGTAATCCAGGCAGTTACTCTCTCTACCCAGATAAAAGCTTTTCTTATCCACCACTTCTGATACTCATTAAACCCAAAACCGTGGTATGTGTGGAAAATCTGAGGCACGCCAGCAAAATGGGCTGCCCAGCGGCCAAGAATTCCCGCTTTGGAAGAGTGGGTATGCACTAAGTCAATCTTTTCTGACTTTAAAAGTCTCCATATCTTCATTAAGGTAATCGCATCTTTTATAGGATTCAGCACCCGAATCAGTTGGGGAATAAAAAATGACTTTATCCTGGGATTACTTTTGACTTCACCATCCAGAATCCCCCCACAGCCAGAGATTAAAATAGGGTTATATCTGTCTCGATTAAGGTTTTCGGTAGTGTAAATAACGATCTCTTGGGCTCCTCCCAGTTCCAGTTTTGTAATAATTGTCGCCACTTCATACTTTCTCATTATTTAGCCATTACCCCTTTAATCCATTTTATTTCTTCAATTAGACCTTCTTTCAAATTAAATCTGGGATTATACCCTAACATCTTCTTTGCCTTTTTTATGTCCGCCCAAGTCGCCCGCATATCTCCTTTCATCTTTTCTGTGTATTTAATTTGGGCCTTTTTTCCAATAATTTCCTCCAATAATTTGATCGCGCCATTTACAGAGATATAGCTACCACCCCCAATGTTAAAAATTTCGCCTGTGCACGCTTTTTCCATCACCAAAATATTGGAATTCACAGCATCTTCGATATAAGTGAAATCTCGAGTCTGGTCTCCATCTCCGTAGATGGTAATCTCTTCTCCCTTCAACATTGCTCTGATAAACTTGTGAAAAGCCATATCTGGTCTCTGGCGTGGTCCATAGACCGTAAAATACCTTAACGATACCACAGGAACCCCGAAATTCTTCCAATACGAATAACACAAACTTTCACAGGCCAGCTTGGAGACACCGTAAGGAGAGACTGGTGAAAGTAGTGTATCTTCCCTCATCGGCAACTCACAATCTCCATAAACAGAGGAAGACGAGGCGAAAATAAACGATTTCAGAGAGATTTTCTTTACTGATTCCAGTAATCTCTGTGTAGCCAGAATGTTGTTATTTAAATAGGTTTCAAAGCGCTCCCAACTGGCGAGAACTCCTGCCTGGGCAGCATGGTGAAAGATATAATCGATCCCTTCCAACAACTTATCTAAATCTACACCCAAAAGGTCTTCTTTTACAAGAGTGAAATTGGACGATTTCAACAGGTCTTGCACATTAGTTTCCTTAATTCTTCGGTCGTAGTAATCTGTAAAAGAGTCTATTCCCACAACCTCAAAACCGGATTCAACTAATTTCTCAGCCAGATGCGATCCAATAAATCCAGCACAACCAGTAACCAGACAACGCATTTTTCCCCCTAAAAGGCCGACCGACCCGCCCTGGTCGGGCGCATACTGTAGCAGCAAACCTGTCATTGCGAGGAAACGAAGTGACCGAAGCAATCTCCTGACTGCCACGCTCCTTTCAGTCGCTCGCAGTGACATGATTATATTACAATTCTGAAACCAACTTTTCTGCAACTTCCTTTCCTTCTAAAATCGCCTCTTCCATGGTAGAATACTTCCAGCCACCATATCGTCCCACTGAATAAATATCTTTCTCTTTCAGATAATCCTGAATTATCTTTAAATTCCTGTCTCGATTTCGGTCATAAATGACATAAGCATAGGCTATCCGTTCCCGATGCTCCACAAGGATTTCACGCTCTGTTCTCAGAATCCCAGCCTTGACTAGGTTCTTTTTTGCCCTGGCGACAAATTTTTCCTCTTTTTCTTGAGTTATTGGCTCTGGCTTATAGGCAATCTCAACATAGACTGAGCTTGTGCCAGGAGGGCACATCTCATCTGAAAACTTCTTGGGAAAGCCGACCCGATAAAAGAGATATTCCTTTTCAGGAAAATAGACCCAATGTCCATGGTCCATCTCCTCGCGTTTAATTCCCAGATTCAAACTCAAAACTGAAGTATATTTCAATTTAAGAGCAGCGTTCTTAACCTTTTCTGGCACATCCTCTATTATCTCTAAAATTAATTCTGGTAGAGGAACTGTGGAAACCAGAAATCGGAACTTCTCCTCGATTTTTCCACCATCGAAGTAAGCCACCTTTTTTCTTATGTTCACTCTGGAAAAGTTTGTGTTCAATTCCAGATTCTTAATCTTCGCTTCAAATGCATCAGGCAATTTCTGGATCCCCCCTCTGCGGGGATAGTCGAAACGGACATTGTATCCAAAATGTTTTTTCTGGTCTTCCAAAGCGCCAATTACTACCTCCTGAATGTTAGGCGAAGGCACATATTTGGGGTTCACTTTTATCCATCCACAAGTCAAGTCTCGTGGATGGACTGTCCATATTTTTTGATTATAGGGAATCATAAAATGTTTAGCAATCCCCTCTCCAAAATTTTGCAGAATCCAATTATAGAACGATCCCTCAGGTGGACGTGTCTTGCAGTGAAGAGAATGGTACTTGGCACTAATAAATCCAAAGACACATTCTTTCACCACTTTTGGTGGCAAACCATATGTGTTTGCCTGGAATGGGTACCTCGTATACACACCTTTTGAATAGATCCAGGAATCTCTTGGGATGTCGGTCGTGAGATTTTCCTTCAGGAGTCTTCTTACCAATCCTATTGTATATTCTTCTTTCAGGTGCAGGAGGTGTCCCAGGATATCGAAGGTAAACTTCCCTTTCAATCCTGGACATGGCTTATACTCTGAGCGGCATAAGCCACCGACCCTCTTCTCTTTCTCATAAACCGAGTAGTCTATTCCTCCCATCTTTTCCAGATGGAAAGCAGTGCTTAAACCGGTTAATCCCGCTCCTATTATTAACATTTTTCCAGCCATCATTCCACCTTGACATAAATTAAACGAGTGGCATAAAGAATAGCAAAAGCGATAATCGCTGCATATATAATCACTGCAAGTTCAAATTTAACTGTGGTAATAAGAAATGCTGCAAGTCCTAAGATTGCTGTAAGATAGTAATTAATCAGAACGACTTTCTTTCTATTATATCCCATTGCCTCCAGCCTGAAAGCAAAATGGTCACGACTTCCAGCAAATATCGACTTCCCTTTAAGTATCCGGAAAAATATGACCAATAAGGTGTCATATATGGGAATGCCTAAGACTAAAAAGGGAGCAAAAAGCCCAATATTATTTATTGTTGTATAACTTTCCCCCAATGAGATAGCAGCCAGAATGAACCCGATAAACAGGCTCCCGGAATCTCCCATAAATATCCTGGCCGGGCGCCAGTTGTATCTTAAGAAACCGAGGCAACTTCCAGCCAGAGCTAAGGCAGCAAAGTTGACATAAATCTTTTCCGTGGGTAAAGCAATGAAGAAAAAAGCCAAACCGGCAATAACTACCACTCCCGCAGCCAAACCATCCATTATATCAATAATGTTAATTGCATTAGTTATGCCTACTACCCAGAAAATAGTTAGAAAAACGGACAGGGGGAGACTGGAAATGAATTCTATTCTGATATTATACAGGATTAAGATGATGCTAGCAATGAACTGTCCAAAAAGTTTTACCCTGTAGTCGAGCTTCCAAATGTCGTCGATAAGTCCTAAGACCATTATCAAAGTTCCCCCATAGAAGATTCCTCGGAGATTATGAAGCGTGCCTGTAGGAAAACTGGTGAGGAGCCTCACTCCCAGAAGAGTCACAATAAAAGCCAACCAGATGGCTAAGCCTCCTAAATAGGGAACTGGCTTTAGATGAATTTTTATAGCCGGGACCGGATGGTCGAGAATTCCAAACTTAAGTGCTATTTTTCGCAATAGCGGAGTCAACACATACGCTAGAGCCAGAGCAAAGAAAAACGCCACTACATAGAAAACCATAGTTAACCTCCCGGGTGTTTATCTAAATATTTAATCCTGTTACGGGCAATATCAGTCCATATGCTTTCAGGATAATTCGTGGAAATTGAACTATATGTATCTTTTGCCTTTTTCCAATCCTCCAATTTCTCATAGCACTGCCCCATATAGAATTGGGCGTAATCGGAATAGCCATATTGACTGTAATTTTTTATGAATTTCTCGTAGGCTTTAATTGCCTCTTGCCACTTTTCCAGTTTACGACAACATTCGGCAATTTTAAATTGGGCATTGGCCACAAATCTACTCTGAGGAAACTCCTGAATAAGATTCTGATATTCACCTATTGCCTTACTGTAATCTTTAAGTTTAAACTGATATATGTCACCCAGAAAATATAAAGCCTCGCTGGCCAGACCTGATTTGGGATATTTTTCAATGATATCGAGCAAATTTTGGATACTCTTTTCATATTTGCCCCGTTCAAAATATTTTTCTGCAAGAATATAATCATTTAATGCATGAGGGTAGGTAAGATTATTTCTAACGAGCTTCACTCTCTCCTTGGCAATAATCACCCATTTAGAGCGGGGATATCTCTCGAGCAACTGTTGATATACATAGCAGACTTTCCTATGATCTAACTTCTCAAAGAAGAGAAGCTTTCCCAAGCGGAATAAACTCTCTTCGTGAAAAGGGTAATCCGAAAATTCCTTCATTATATCTGTATAGCACTCAATTGCTTTATCAAGGTAATCTTTCTGGCGATGGGGATTATTATGATAAAATTGAGCCAGAAGCCACTTCCCCCAGGCTTTCACATTTTTATCCTTAGTCCTCCTGATACATTCCTCATATTCAGAAACCGAATACCTTTTCTCACCTCCTTTCTCTTTAGAGAGAGGTTTTATACTTCTCTTTATCCTATCTTCCACTTTTCTATACTTCTTTTTTCGGGAAAGTGAGAGTAAGAGTCCTTTTAACAAAAAGTATAATATAACAAAGATGATAACTGTTGCAACACCAATTATTAACTTAATATTCATCTTTCCCCTTTTAATTACCTTGCTTTTGCAACAACTCCAGCTAAACTGGTCGGTCGCCCTTTCCCGATCCCGTCCCGGTATCGGGACGGGGCAGGGTGACGAAGGACGGCACTCTGAAGAGTACCCGACCAATTGGAATTTAGAAAAAGGTACCTTTAAACCCTTGAACAGTCTTTTCTAGACCCTCATCAAACCCAATCTCAGGTGAATAATGGAGAGTCTTCCCAGCCTGAGAAATATCTGCCAAAGAATGTCTCACATCACCCTTTCTTGGACTCTGATAAATAGGCTCTATTCTGGTTTGGAGAATCTTATTCAGCCTCTCTACCAATTCATTTATAGTGACTCTCTTACCATAAGCAATATTGAACACTTCTCCCGGTGCCCCTTTTGCTGTGCATGCTTGTAAATTAGCTTCTACTACGTTATCTATAAAAGTGAAGTCCCTCGATTGCTCACCATCACCATAGATGGGAGGCGATTTGCCTTTCAACATGAGAGTGATGAATTTGGGAATGACTGCTGCATATTGCGAACCAGGATCCTGCCTGGGACCAAAAACATTAAAATAACGCAGACAAACTGTTTCCAGTCCATAAATAGAATAGTATATTCGACAATACTCTTCTCCAATCAACTTAGTAACCGCATAGGGAGACTGAGGATTAGCTTTCATTCCTTCTTTCTTAGGTAAGGTGGGAGTATCTCCATAAACCGAAGAGGAAGAAGCATAAACCACTCTTTTAACTTTCACCTCGCGCGCCGCTAACAAGACATTCAATGTCCCCAGGATGTTAACCTTAGTAGTGGTGAGAGGGTCTTCTATTGACCTCTCTACAGAGGGCAGAGCTCCTTGATGGAGGACAAAATCGACTCCCGCCATTACTCTCTTAACTATTTCCCAATCCCTGAGGTCTCCTTCGATGAGCTCGACACTATCTTTAAACCCGACAATGTTTTCTCTCTTACCAGTAGAGAAATCATCCACTATTCTGACTTTCTCTCCCCTTTTAACCAATTCCTCAACAATATTTGAGCCAATAAAACCAGCCCCGCCAGTCACTAAATATAACGCCAATTCTCTCTCCTTTTCCTTTGTTGCTTCTTACAGTTTTATTATCTTTTTACTCTTTATTCCTTTGGTTGCATTTCTGGAATCGATAACCAGCCTTGCGTTCTCTACAATCTGTTTATAATCATAGTCACTATGCGCAGTGGTAATTACCACGCAATCAGCATCTCTTAAAGAACTCTCCGTCAGGGGAATCGATTTCAGTCCCTCTACTTGAGGCACATGAGGGTCATTATATACGACCTTTCCCCCTCTTTCTTTGAGAAGCTTCATAACATCCAAAGCCGGGGATTCCCGAATATCCGAGACATTACTCTTGTAGGCTACCCCTAAGATTAAGATCTTAGACCCCTTTATACTTTTTTCTCTTTCGTTTAGTGCAGCATCAATTTTACTAACCAGAAACTCTGGCATTTTACTATTTATCTCACCAGCCAGTTCAATAAAACGGGCATAAAAGTTCAAAGCTTTCAGTTTCCAGGAAAGATAGTGGGGGTCTATAGGTACGCAGTGGCCTCCCAAACCAGGACCTGGATAGAAAGGCGTAAAACCAAATGGCTTTGTAGCCGCTGCATCTATCACCTCCCAGGTATCCAGTTTCAGCCTGTCGCAGATGAGGGCAATTTCATTAACCAATCCCACGTTAACAATGCGAAAGGTATTCTCTAGAAGTTTTACCATCTCTGCAGATTCCGTTGTGGAGACAGGAACCACCTCATCAATTATCTGTTCATAGAGAGTAACAGCAATGCTGGTACATTTCTTTGTGATACCACTTACAATTTTTGGCGTATTCCTTATAGTGTAAATCTTATTGCCAGGGTCTACGCGTTCCGGCGAGAAAGCCAGAAAGAAGTCTTTTCCTACTTGAAGATTTCTCGCCTTCAAGCGGGGAAGAATTACCTCTCTCGTTGTGCCTGGATAGGTAGTGCTTTCCAGTATAACCAGTTGTCCTGGGCGCAAATATTTAGCCACTTCTTCAACGGCAGAAATAATATAAGAGATATCAGGGTCCCTCGTCTTGCGTAAAGGCGTGGGCACGCATATACTTACCGCATCCATCTCTTTCAAAACTGAGAAGTCTACGGTTGCCTTCAATCTATTATTTTTTACTAAATCTTTTAACTCATTCTGCTTGATATCTTGAATATAGCACTTTCCTTGATTAATCATTCTCACTTTATCCTTATCGATTTCAATTCCAGTAACATCAAATCCTGCCTTACTAAACTCCATTGCCAGAGGAAGCCCAACGTATCCTAACCCAATAACCCCGATTTTAGCTTTGTGCCGAACAATTTTCTCTTTCAATTCCATTTATCTTCCTCCTAAAGAGAACATTTTTTTAATAGTTTCATAAGCCAAAGCCATAAAAAACTTTGGCTCTTTAAATAGTCGCTTTACTACTCTCTCATAAAAAGCAACTGGACTCCTGAAGACGAGTTCTAAACGAGAAATAAAGTTAACCCTGGAGACCATCTTCTCTACTTCTTTAGCAGTAAACTGAGGGGTATCAATTTGACCTCTGCGAGACCTGATGACTTTAAAGTTAAAACCCGGCCTGAGATAATTTTCTTTTTGACAAATTTCGTAGAGACGGGTGCCTGGATGCGGAGTAGCAAGAGTAACACTCAGGTTATCTACTTTCAAACTTCGGGCAAATCTCAAAGTCTTTTCCATCTGCTCCTTGGTCTCTCCAGGAAAACCGACCACAAAAAATGCATCTATACCCATCCCTAATTTTCTGCAGAAATTGATTATTGGCTTTACCTTTTTGAGGTTCAGGGGTTTCTGAATTATACGGTGCAGAACATAATCATCGCCAGATTCTACCCCAAGACTTATCTTATAGCACCCGCTTTCCCTCATTTTCCTTAGCAATTCTTCATCCAGCGCCCAAATGGCAACTCCATTGGGAGTAGTCCATAACAGGTCAAGTCTTTTTTTAATCATTTCATCGAAAATCTGAAAAGCCCTTGCTCTATCGAAAGTCAGGTTATCATCATAGAATTGTAGTTCTTTTACTCCGTATTCTTTTATTAAAAGTTCTATTTCATTTACTACATTTTCTGGCGGACGAGGTCTATATTTTCTACCCCAAACCGTATGGATAGAACAGAAAATACAATTAGCGGGACAGCCTCTCGATGTAGAAAGACAAGTATTCGGCATCCTGCGAGTTGTTGTTCCCATGGGAGTATTTATTTTAAAATATTTTTCCATTAAAAGCAAATGTCTCGCTGGAAAAGGAAGACCATCCAGGTGTTGAATATAATTCGTCTTCGGTAAAACTTTTACACTTCCATTTTCTCTGAAAGCCAATCCATCCAGCGCTAAAAAACCACTTCCTGTCTCTAACGCCCTAAGTAACTCCCTTGTAGTGTGCTCCCCCTCCCCAATTATGACGAAATCAATATTGCCATCTTCCATTACTAACTCTGGAAGAGCCGAAGGGTGTGCTCCGCCAAATAGTGTAATTATATCTGGGTTTACTTCCTTGGCAAGATTGACAACTTTATGAGAATTTTCAGCCTGAGTAGAAAAAAGACAAGAAACTCCCACAACATCTGGATTAAATTTTTCTATTTCTCTCTTTATGTCATCAAAATGTAGACCATATCTCTTGAATTCTCTATCGATAACCTGTTCATTTTCGAAACCTTCTACAACAGCATCAAGCACCTTTACTTCATAGTCCTTTTCTAAGACAGCAGCAAGATAGGCCAGCCCCAGTGGAGGCTGAGTGGTCTTGGGTTCAATTCTTAAAATGTCATACGGTGGCTGGATCAGTAATATTCTTTCTATCTTTCTGGAAATCAAGATTTATTGCCTCTTTTTTCTCCTCTTTTCTTCACAAGTAATTCTCCATAAAGTTTTTCGGTTTCACTTACCATTCTTTCTATGGTAAACTTCTCCTCTATCCGTCTTCTTCCCGCACTGCCCATTCGTTTCCTCAAATTCTCATCCCTTAATAATGTTAGTATCCGCTCAGCTAAACCCTCTGCATCCCGAGGCGCTACCAGAAATCCTGTAACTCCGTCAACTACTACTTCAGGATTTCCTACCACATTAGTGGTAACTACAGGCTTAGCCATTACCATAGCTTCCAAAATCACCATAGATAAACCCTCCCAGAATGTGGCTAAAGCAAAAATATCAAAAAGAGCCAAGACGCGAAGGACATCTCTCCTGTATCCAGTAAAGGTAATATGGTCTTTCAATCCCAAATCGAATGCCAAATTTACTAACTCTTTGCGTTGGGCTCCATCTCCCACAACAAGAAAGTGTGCCTGGGGATATTCTCTGATTACAATCCTGACTGCATTCAAAAGATATTCGTGTCCCTTCTCCTTTGCCAATCGGCCCACCACACCCACAATTGGTACACCTGGCCTTAAACCAAATTCCTTTCTTTCTATTGGTGCCACATTCGCTTCAATAAGCCCGATTCCGTTGTGGATAGTCACTATCTTTTCAGGGTCTATGCGGGCTTTTTGGATGATATAAATCCTTATGGCATCCGAGACTGCAGTGAACTTATCTACAAGCGGTGAAGTTACCTTCTCCAGCAAAAGAGGACACATTCTAGTCACCTCTATGCCTTGCATAGAAGAAATCACCACTGGTACTCCAGCCAATTTTGCAGTTATACGGCATAATATATTTGCCCGAAACAGGTAAGAGTGTACAATATCAATTTTTCTCTTCTTCATCAAGTAGAATAATTTGATAATAGCTCTAAAGCTGTCCAGAAGAATCAAAAAACCTGGACCTCTGGGCATATTCAAATATTCTACCTTAATGCCCCTTTCTTTCAACTCGTTGGACAAAACTCCCCGACCCTTTAGACAACAAACTGAAAGATTGTACCTGGCTTTATTGAACAATGGAAGGAACTGAACGAACATCTTTTCCGTCCCTCCCACAGTCAAACCAGGAACAACTTGCAACAAGTTAATGCGTCTCAATCTCATCGCCCATTAGTTCTGCTCCCAGAGAACATTTCATTCATTTTCTAAGCAGAATAAATATCGTTGCTCCCTTACTAAGATGCTGTCACTCTGGCCCCAAAAGCTCAATTTCAAACAAAACTGTCCCACCGCCAGTAATTTCGCAAGGGTCCAGGCACTGCACACAAGTTTTTCCATCCTTGTTGGCAAGCCCCAATTTTTCCGGGGCAACACCGTTATACAAAGCATTATAATAAGGAATAATTGAAGACAAAGAGTGCATACAGATATTGGTAGTCTCTTTAAGATTTAATTTATACCCCTCATCCAGCACAATCCTGTCCCCAACACTGTACACCGGGCATTTCCCCTTAATCTTAATTACCCTAATTACCAATTTACCAGCCATATTTCCTCCGAAGTCCCTTACATTCCATCTAAATTTTGACTCGCTTCGCCAATCTCAGCGATTTCATTCTCTCTATAATGAAATTTAAGCCGAACGCTGCAAAAACTATCATATAAGGCATAATCGGCAAGCGGTACCTGATTTGCGACCAAACAATCAAGTGTATAATAGTAAAAGATAGTATCAAACCATAAAAAAATGTGAACCGCTTCCAGTTCTTGATTGAAAAGATGATTCCGAGTATGCTAAAAGGTAAAAGTATACCATAAGAAAGAAGGCTAAGGAGAACTAACAGACCTTTTGATTGCCCGTAAGTATAAATGTTTTCCGTATGCGGGTACAATCTCCAAAATTTAAGGAATTTCCTGAGGGCTAATTTCATCATGTATTTTGGATTATTTCTTATAAACTTTAAAGCCTCCTTGGTAAAGTAGTCGTTTTGTTCTATTTCATTCAATTCTTTCCCTTTTAGTAATATAGGATTTTTTTGCTCTTCCTCTTCCATCCGCCACTGGTGCTCAGCATCGAATAGCAAGCTTCCGTCTAATAACGCAAAGCCTAACTGTGTAGTAGACGGGATAATTCTTCTAAAAACAATATGGTTTCTAATAACCCAAGGAGACAAAGTAATAGTAAAAAAAAGCAAAAAGATGCCAATATTTCTATATGTTGACACTTTCCTAATTCCCAAAATCACCAAGAAACTTGAAACAGAGAAAGGAACGAAAGCAAAGGCCGTTGGCTTACATAGGGCTGCCAGTCCCATAAACACCCCACTCAGGCTAAGATTCTTCCAATCAGGCTTCTCTATGCTGGTGATAAGCCAGTACACAGTAACCGCCAGGAGAAATGTAAACAATGTCTCCACAAGTAAATACCCCGTGTAATAGATAAAAAATGGATAAAACATAGAAACAGTGGCGGCAATAATGCCAACCTTCTTATTGACTGTTCTCTTGCCAATGAAATATATAACTATACAGGTTAAACCGCCAATCAATGACTGGACTATCCTTGCTGCAAGATAACTGTGCCCAAAGAGAAAGTATACCCCTGATAGAAAAAGTGGATATACAGGTGTGCGGTGTGCTGTAGGAATGCCCGGTTGAAAAGCATATTGGCCATACTTCAAAATATTTATCCCTAATAGATCAAATCCTGCAGCATCACTGACAGGAATATTTCCTTTTAAATAAAAGGCATACAAAATTCTCAAAAGACTGGCTAACGAAAATAAGACTAATAAGAATAAGTATTCATTAATTACCAATTTGCCAGCCATAATTTTTTCGAGCTCTTTTTTCATTGGCACACTCACAAAGAATGTTTATCTATAAAACGATGCTTTATCAGGGTCCATATCGCTTGCAATCCATCCCTCAACCCTATCTTCTTTCCTTCTTCGATGGATCTCGGATAATAATGAATTGGTACTTCATAGATTCTAATACCTCTTCTTAGTACCTTAGCTGTGACTTCAGGACAAAACTCAAACTTCTTACAGTCCAAATTGATACTTTTCAAAATGTCAGCTTTGAATACTTTATAACAAGTTGGCTCATCAGTAATACTTGAATGGTAAAGTAGATTTGTCAGCCAACTCAAGAATCTGCCTCCGATGGCATACCGATAGTAAGACCATTTATTTTGTTTAAGAAGTTCTCGAGACCCGTATACCACATCTGCTTTCCCCTCAATAATGGGCCGGGTCAATTCATAATAGTCTTCGGGCTCATATTCTAAATCAGCATCTTGAATAATTATGATATCTCCGGTTACATACTTAATCCCTGTTCTTATCGCCATACCTTTTCCCATATTTTTATCATGATAAATCACTTTGATGTTATTATTATCAATTCTCCTTAATGTATCTCGCGTACTATCTATTGAACAATCATCCACAATTATAATCTCTTTCTCCATATTTACATTCATTACCTTGCGTACGATTTCCTTTATGGTATGTTTTTCATTATAAACAGGCATTATCACTGATAACTTCATACCTTAACCTTTCTCACAAACGAAAAGTAAATTAAGTCCAATAGGAGGTGGAAATATTTTTTCCCAGAAAGTGCAAAAGGGCACAAATTTATCAAAGAATACCATCTGCTTGGGAGGATGTACCGGCTTCTTTAAGATCTTACTGTGTAAAATCCAGGGAAAAATTCCAAAAAAATTAGCATAAGCTGCCTTTTTGATAACGAAACTAGCCTCCCCTAATTTATTAGTTAATTCAATTTTAGCATACCTTCGATAATGAGAATCAGCTTGGTCAATGGTTCCATAAAGAATTTTAAGAGCGGGTACAAACAAAATTAATCTCCCCCGTTCGTTGAGTAACTGATAACAATTTCTTAGTGCTCGAAGGTCGTCTTTTACGTGTTCCAATACATTTATGCAAACAATAGTATCAAAATTGAATTCTCTCAGTTCTCCAAATTCTTCATTGGATATGTCGTGATTGACGATCCGTAAGTTTTTATAATGAGAGAATCTAGATTTCATAATTTCTATGCACTCGGATGAAATATCGATGGCAACTATTGTTTCATAATTAAGAAAAAATTTGGTCATATTTCCAATGCCGCAACCAATCTCCAACATCCTTTTTCCAATAAATGGCTTAATTATTTTATATATCCAATTATTGTAATTGATGGTCTTCGACATCCTATCTAAATTCTGAATCGCTTCTAGCATTTCACCGACTTTACTTTCTTTCATTTTACTTTAACTTTTGATTCTATGATTTTTTTATTGGCTCTTATCAAACACACTGAAGTAAAAATAAAAACATAAGGTAAGGCTGGAAGATGATAACGGGCGATGGTAACCAGAAAAATATGCCCTGTAAAATAACAAATCAGTAATAAAGGAATTATATAAGACTTCCATTGTTGTCTAATTGAGGAAAAACCGATAATGGCAAGAATAACAAGAAAGCTGTGCAAAAACAATAGACAAAATTTCACAAAAAGCGGGAAATACCGACGTTCCCGGATATACCAGAAACTGGTCTTATATATGCCAAATACATCGCTACTAATCACCCAAAACTCAGGAAATTTCCTTATGGACATAATAAGATATCTAATGGGATGCTCTTTGATATTTTTCAGTCCTTCCCTAAATAACCTCTTATCCAATTCTATAGCTGAATACTTCATTGCCATGCTTTTTAAGGGTTCTGTTCCCGCCCCTTGATATTTACCGTCCCAGGGCACATAAGTACCTGCCCATAATGTCAATCCTCCTCCTGTGGCAACGGGTAAAAAGGTATGAAACCGAAAGTAATTGCGCACTGTCCAGGGAGCTATTACAACAACCATCATTAAAAGAAAAATCGAAAAATGGACAATTGCTCTGACCCTCACTCTATAAACAGCCCATAATCCTACAAAGAGAAAAAGCGGAAAAAATATCACTGTCGCTCGACATAGGGCTGTTATTCCCAGAAACATGCCACTAATTGCATAAGATTTGCTTGATCTATTTTTTACTGCTCTCACTAAAAATAATACGGCAAGAGACAGCAGAAAAGTAAATAAGGTTTCTGTTAGAAGTAAACCAGTGTACCCTATCAAAATTGGGTACAAAGCTAAAATTAAGGAAGCGACCCGACCAACCCCTTCGTCAAAGATCTCCTTTCCCAGCCAATAGATGACCAAACAAGTCAAAGCACTGACTATTGTTTGTGCTAATCTTACCGCCAAATAACTGTGCCCAAATATAAAATAAATAAAACTCAAGAAAAATGGATAGACCGGCGCCCTAACTGGTGTCGGCACACCGGGTTCCAGTGAAAAACCATCACCAGAAGCTAAATTCCAGCCAATAGTATCATATTGCAAAGCATCACTATGTATTTTTGACTGAGGGAAAAACAGGACGTACGTTAACCTTAAGTTAATGCAATTATGAAAATGAAAATTAAATATTTCCTTTCCTTATTCATCTTAAAAAAGTTTACGGTAGAGATTCAAGTATTGAGGAACTATTTTATGAAACAAACACTCTTCTTTGATGATCTCTAATTATTCCATGAACTTCATATCCTTTTGATGACAAAAATTCTGCCAAATATGAACCACCCTGTCCTGCAATCCCGGTAATAAGTGCTTTTTTCATACTACAATATCTCCATCAATAAAAACTCTATGCCATAATTCTAACATAAAAAGAGCCCATAGGCGATAGCCGTGGTCTCGTCTTCCCAAGATATGCT
The DNA here is from genome assembly GCA_009619095.1 of Clostridia bacterium. Classification (GTDB taxonomy): domain Bacteria; phylum UBA6262; class WVXT01; order WVXT01; family WVXT01; genus WVXT01. The sequence continues at coordinate 29,017 of WJOT01000080.1, read as the reverse complement.
CCTGAAATAATGCCTTCACTTCGTTCATATCAAAATAACCCCTATTTGCTTTTGGAGAAAGGACAATCTCCCTGAAATGATCCTTCCATTGATGACGAAACCATTCTCCGACAGGAATGCCAAATCCCTGTTTAGAACGATGCAGGATTTCAGGAGGAAGTAAATCCTCAAATGTTCTTTTTAGGATATACTTTTGAGAAAAAATCTTCATTTTCCAGGAAGATAGAAGGCTGGAAGTAAATTCAAGTATGCGATAGTCCAGAAATGGCGAGCGTGCCTCAAGGGAATTCGCCATTGTAGCCACATCCATCTTTACAAGTAAATCCTCCGGAAGATAAGCATTGATATCAGTATAAAGAGCTCTGTCAATAACCCCGGTTGCTGGCGCCCGCTCAAATAAATTGCCGAGATATTCATAAGTATCAATATCTGAAAATCTATTTCTCATCCCATCAGAATAGATCCGCTTTTTTGAGAAATTATTAAAGAAACAATGCCAGATAATGTTTCTACGAGAAGGAGATTCATTTAATGCAGACAAAAGCCGTTTTGCATAACGAACGGGGTTCCGTTGAGATGATTCAATATCAGGAATTAAATTCAAAAATTTTGAAAATAATTTATGAGGAATTATTTGAAAGGGTAAAGCCATAAGAGTAAAATTTCTTAAGGCAGAATATCTCAGATAACCGGCAAAATTCTCATCCCCCCCATCTCCATTTAAGGCAACTTTTACATATTGACGTGTCATCTTAGCAACATAAAAACTTGGTAAGGCTGAGCTATCAGCATAAGGTTGGTCATAATGCCAGACAATCTTAGGTAAAATATCAATATAATCTGGTTTAACGATAAATTCATGATGGTCACATCCAAATTTCTTAGCAAGTATTCTAGCATATTTTAATTCTGAAAATTCTTGTTCTTCAAAGCCAATAGAAAATGTTTTTACCGGTTGAGATGATAATTGACTCATCAATCCCACAATTATGGAAGAATCATGCCCGCCAGAAAGAAATGCACCTAAAGGAACGTCAGCAATCATCCTAATCCTAACAGCATCTCTCAACAGTGACCTGATTTTCTCCTTGGCTTCATGAAAAGTCAAATCTGTCTTATGCCTGAAATTTAGCGACCAGTACTTGCAGCTTTTTATCCTGCCCTGTGAATCAATAACCATAAATGTAGCGGGTGGAAGGCGGAAGACATTTTTAAATATCGTCATAGGCGAAGGAATGTATTGATATGTTAAATAATAATGAATTGCCTTCAGATTAACTTCCTTCTTAAATTCCGGTATTACCAGAAATGACTTTATCTCCGAAGCAAAATAGAACTTATCACCTATTCTCATATAATATAGAGGCTTCTTCCCAACCCGGTCCCTTGCGATGAAGAGACAGTGTTTATTCTCATCCCACAGGGCAAAGGCAAACATTCCATTCATATATTTGAGGCAGTCAGTCCCATAATCCTCGTACAGATGTACAAGTACCTCTGTATCGCTCTTTGTGTAAAAATTATGACCCTTTTTTTTAAGATTATTCCGAAGCTCCTGGAAATTGTAAATCTCACCGTTTAATATAACCCATATTGACTTATCCTCATTATGAATTGGCTGCTGTCCTGTTTCCAAGTCAATAATACTCAGCCGCCTCATCCCCATCCCCACGTTATATTTTGCGTTGATATAGTACCCTTCATCATCCGGTCCCCGATGAATTAATTGATCGTTCATCTTTTTCAATAATTCTTCAGATATCGGCTTACCATCAAAATTTAATATTCCACAAATTCCACACATTATTTCAACACATCCTCATAACTCTTAACCATCCGAGCCAATGTAAATTCTTCCTTCACTTTTCTATAGGCATTTTCTGTAAGAACTTTACACAAATTTTCATCCTTAAGCAATTTAATCATAGCCCCAGCCAATACCTTTTTATCATCAGATGGAACTAAAAGGCCTGTCTTTCCATTTTCAATAATTTCGTTCACACCACCCGGACAATCCACCGAGACAACAGGAACTCCACAAGCCATTGCTTCTAAAACAACATTAGGAAACCCTTCATATAAAGAAGTCAAGACAAAAGCTCTTGCTTTCTTAAAATAAGGATACGGGTTGTTAATATAACCAGGCAGAATTAAATCTACTCCCAAAGATTCTGCTTTCTCTTTAAGATGTTTCCTTAAAGGACCCTCACCCAAAATAACCAGAGATAAGCTTTTAAGTTCTGCCATTACTTCAATCAAGAAATCATAATTTTTCCATTTGTGTAATCCCCCACAAGCAAGCAAATAACTTTGGAGATTGATTTCATATTCATTTTTTAGCTTTTTTATCTTTTCTAAATCTATCCCATTATAAATTACTTCAATTTTACTTTCTGGAATATCAAAATATTTACATAAATTCTCCCTGACATCATATGAGACCGTAGTTATTTTTTCTGCTTTAGGATAAAGTAGTGAAATCATTTTTTTTCTTAACTTTGGAAGAGAATATCCTTTTATATCTATCTTTGAGAACGTTCTTTCACTTATCAGAAAGTCTGTCTTCGTAAGAATCCCTGCTAAAATGGAAATCAAGTTCGTTCCCCAGAGAAAAGACAATATCCTATCAGGTTTAATTTTTTTAATTAAACTTATCAGTTTGTAGGTCAAAAAAATCGAGGCTGGTCTTAATTTTGTACCCAAATCAAAAATAGGAACATCCTCAGGCACCAGCTCGTTCTCCGTTCCTGTCAAGTGAAAAACAGCAAGATTCAGCTCAAATTTTTTCCTATCAATATATCTCAAAATATATTGCATTTGTTTCTCTGCCCCACCACCGTAGATGGAGTAGATTACAAAAAGAATTTTTTTGTTACTCATTACAAATTTCCGAAGCTTGTTATGTTACCAGAGCCGTTAGCTTAAGAGTCCCTTGTATAAATTTATATAAGCTGGAACTATAGAATTTATTGAATACCGTTCTAAGATTTTCTTTCTCGCCTGATTACCTATATTTTTAGAAGATTCTTTATCCTTTAATAACCTCAATATAGCAGATGCGAGTTCTTCACTACTTGCTGGTTCTACTAAAATTCCATCTTTACCATCATCAGTTAAGTCAACATTACCTCCAATCTTTGTTGCTATACAAGGAAGCCCACAAGCCATTGCCTCCAAAAGCGCACCGGACAGCCCTTCTGAAAGCGAGGGTAAAACAAATATGTCACTCGCCTGAAGATATTCAGAAATATTCTCTTTCTTTCCTAAAAATTCTATCTTATCCGATAAATTTAAAGCCCTTGCCTGATCTTTTAAACTTTTCATCAGAGGCCCATCCCCGATAATTAACAAAGCTACTTCAGGATATGCGATAATGATTTCAGACCACGCCTCAATCAAATAGGAAATCCCCTTTTCTATATAAAGACGACCGACAAAAGAAATAATTTTTTTATCTATTGGCAAAAAAAGCTCATTTCGTAGTTCGTTTCGTTTTCCATTTGAAATAGGGTAAAATTTCTCAGTGTTCACAAAATTCGGAATATCAAGGATTTGTTCCTCTTTGACACCGATTTCTCTCAATTCATTTCTCATTTCTCTGCTAATAGCAATAAATCTATCAACACCTCTACTTATTCCCAATATAATCTTTGACCCCTTTATTTCTTTAATTCTTACAATATCTCCGATTCCAAATTTACTAATGCCAGCAATTTTAACAACAACTTTTTTCTTTAATAACTTCTTAACTAATATTGCTGATACGGTATGAAGATAAAGAATATGACAGTGAATTACATCATATTCTTTTCTTTTTCTCAATAGAAATATAAAAGTTGTTAATAAATAACTCAATCCAAAAATAAGTCCCCACTGAGGAGCAATTATATCTCTATATACTATCACTCCATTCAAGTTCTCTCTTCTTCTTAGGCCCTTTATCCTCTGAGTAAGAACAAACACTTTTGCTCCCTCTTTTAACAACTCCCTTGCTAATGCTTCTGCTTGTTGTTCTGTCCCACCAATAACAGGATAAAATTGAGAACATATCATGCAGATTCTAAAATTCATTTTCGTTTCCTACCCTTAACTGCTACTGGAAAATCTGACGCTTCGATATCTTTTAGCCCGGCTTCCTTAAACCAGTTAATAACCTCATCCCGAGTATGCTTGCGCTGATATTTTGGCGAATACCAATCAAACGTATCAAGTACACGCCACTCGATAACAGGATGATTGCTCGTAGGAAAAACAAGGTCGAGAAAAGCTCCAACTTTTGAAATTTTTTTACAGTAGTAAAAGGGAATCGCCAAATGAGACAAATACCACAATAATTTCTTTGGCAGATGAGTAGTAAAAATTCTATAAAAATCAGTAAACCTATTTCTGATTCGTGTATAACCTGTTTCGTCAGAATAAACCCAGATAGCAATTTCTCCTCCGCTTTTCAAAATACATGGAAGCTTCATAAATGCTCTCTTAGTGTCAGGAGTATGGTGTAAAACGCCTATGCTGTAAATATAATCAAACGTATTATTTTTGAGCGGAAGGTTAAAAACATCAGCCTGTATAAAATGAACATTATCAAACTTTTTTAGATTTTCATGTGCAGAATCTACAGCAAAGGATAAATCTATTCCTATTACTTCCTTTGCATAGGGCTGAACTACTTCCATGAATCGTCCCATTCCACAACCCACATCCAGAACAATCTTATTTCTCAAGTTTTCAACTTTAGTACCGATCTTTTGTATAAATGTAACCTTGGATTCTGTCTTTCCTGTTGCGCTGTCTAACTGCGTTTTTTTATGAATTTTCCACTCAAAACTGAAACTTTCCACATATTTATCCGTTGAAACAAACCGAGGGATAAAATTTATGATTTGATATTCCCTTTGACAAACGGGACAATGCAAAATGCCGCTTTCAATTTCACTCTTTGCACTTTTGGATTTACGTATACCTAAATCCGCTTTACATTTAGGGCAGCAAAGGAGTTTTAATAATCTATTTTTCACTTTTCCCTCTTACATTTTTTTACTTTTAGGTATCCTCCTAAGATACCTCTTGTTAATAGCATCAAGCAAACGCTTTTCAAAAAATAAATTAAACCAGCGATATTTCCATCGGATTCGATATATATTTTTTAGAATACCATAAAATATCCTATGAAATATAGTCTTTTGTGGAGCAGGTTCAAAAAAATACGGCAAAACATACAAGTCAATATAATTAACAGCTTTTTGATACTTCATTGGCCTCCAAGGGCAAGGATACAGACTATAATGATCTACATAACCCCAATTGACCAAATTTTTAGGAGGGATAAATCCTTCTTTAATTGCTTGGTTATATAACTCCGTTCCTGGATAAGGAGTATAATTTACAACGGACATCGTAGAGATTAAAGAGCGATATTTCTTTAGGATCATATCTACTAATTTCCAAGTTGCTAAAAATTCTTTTTTTATATCTATGCTAGGTATTCCTACCATAATACTTAAGTAACTTTTAAAATCATAATTTCTCATACGCTCAAAGAGAGCGATTATATCCTCAACCGCGAAATTCTTCCCAATTGCTTTTAAGGCTTGGTTACTTCCAGATTCAATTCCAATTGAAAACTCGTGTATTCCTGCTGTTTCCATCAGTTTCCATTCCTCATCACTATAAGACATCAAAGTATCTACTCTAGTATCAACAGTTGTAAAATTTACCTTTATTTTTTTCTCAATAATTTTTTTGCAGATTTCCAAAATTCTCTTCTTATTGATAAGAACTTCAGGGTCAACAAGGCGAATGGAATCGATTTGGTAAGAATTTACCAAATACTCTACATCTTTAACCACTCTTTCTGGAGTTAGACCAGTCCATTTCCTACCCGAAAATATCGGTTCTGCACAAAACTTGCAATTATACGGACACCCCTGAGAAGTATAATAATCAAGAGAAGGTCCCCATAAGAAATGGTAGCGGATACATCGGTTTGCATCCACTAAATTATATGGTAATGACGGAAATTGGTTAATATCTTGTAATGTCCTGTTTGGGTTTTCTACAATTTTTCCATTTTTTGTCTTGTAAAATATACCTGATACTCCTTCTAAAGATTTATCTTCCTCTATGTGAAAAAGAAGCTCCTTAAAAGCAATTTCTCCTTGTCCCTTAACCACGATATCGACATAAGGATTACTTAAAGTTTCTTTTGGTGCCGAACTTGGCCAATATCCTCCCCAAATAATGGGGAGGGAAGGATTATTTTTCTTTACAGCCTGAGATACTTTCAGAGCGTCAATAATCTGGTATCCAGCTATGGTGGATACTCCAAAGCAAAGAGCTTCTTGAGTGTATTTAACAGCTTTCTCTAAATAGCTCTCATCAGTTGTGGCGTTAATAATAACTAAGTTATATTTGTCTTGATTGACCATCCTCGCCAATGCCAATAGGCTAATTGGAAGGCAATTTCGAGATTTAGGTGTAAATTTAGGATAAAATAAAATGACGTTTTTCTTCTTAATCACAATTTTTCCCCTCTTTTCACATTCTGACAAAAATCTTTATTAAAATTTGTAAATATTTACCCCTTCCAGAATTTAACATAAATTAATTCTTTGATCTTACTTACCTCAGATAACTTCAAACTGGAAGATACCTTAATATATATAGCCAACCATATAAAAACTACGATTAGTAAAAAAAACATCTGCCCTAGGATTGAACCCAAATTAATAAACTTTTGAAAAATGTTAAATATCCAGAAAATTCCTAACCCCATAATAATAGAACTTAAACCTATCTTAACTAACCCTTTTAAGATGTATTTTTCATCCAAATAAATCATTTTCTTTTTTAAAAAGGCAAAAAGGAGAAACATCGTTATTAAATATATTCCCGAGGTAGAAAGAGCAATTCCGGCAGCGGGAGGGTTGATAGCTTTTATAAAAACGAAATTTAAGATTATGTTCATTATTACTCCGACGATAGTTATCTTTAAAAGGGTTATCATATCCTGTAAAGCAAGAAATACTCTTCCCAGAATCATTCCTACTGTATAAAAGAAAAATTGAAAAGAATAGCATATGAGAATTACTGAGGTTAAATATGTTGCATGAGAATCAAACATTCCCCTCTCGAATAAGAGCTTTATTACCGGTTTAGCAAGAATAACTAAGATCACAGTTAAGGGTATAAAGATAAAGCCAGACATCCTTATGCTTTTGGTAACAGAATCCTTCAGTTCTTCAATTTTGTTTTCAGCAACCTGAGATGAAAAGAACGGGAAAACTACAATAGCAATAGATGAAGAAAAAATCACCAAAGGAACCTGAACAAGTTTTCCTGCATAGCCGAGAGCAGCGATACTCCCGGGAGCAAGATAAGAGGCCATAATTCTGTCAACAACGATATTCAATTGAGAGGCAATAATAGCTATGAAAAAAATAAAACCTAAGGATATCATTTCTTTTATTGCCGGGTGTTTCCGGTTAAAATCAAAGTAATGATGATACCCTTTTCCCCTTGTAATAGGAATTAAGAAAAGGAATTGCAGAATTAAACCTACAAGTAATCCATAAATAAGGGTAAAAATGTTCAGCTGTTTTACAAAGAATAAAATAAACAAAATTGTGCTAATTGTAATAAACATCTGAGAAAAAGCCGGCCAAGCAAAATGCTCAAAAGCATTAAGAATGCCAGCCATAATCCCTATCAGCCCACTTAAAATAAGGGTAAAGCAGACTATACGCAACATCTTTATTGCTAAATTAATAGTCTCTGGTTTTAAACCATGGAAACCAAATCTGATAATCCAGGGAGCAAAAATATAAAGAAATAAAGACGCAAAGATAAAAAAAATAAAAAGATAATTTGTGATTACTGAAGAAATATGATTTGCTTCACTTTTGTCTTTAAGTTTATACCTAATAAATATAGGAATAAAAACAGCTCCAAATGTTGATAATAGAACACTATTTATTAAATTTGGAACAGTAATTGCTGCATAAAAAGCATCCATAACCTTTGTAATTCCAAAATAATTTGCAACAAGGATTTCCTTTCCTAAACTTAGTATATGCCCGCAAGTACTTGCAACTATCAAAATTAATGCTGCTTTTGCTATCTTTAAATTTGTGCTGACAATTTTAAGTCCCAAAATAAACCTCCTGAATATAGAAGGAAATAATTCGGGAAATAAAAAAATTGTCTGATATCTTCATTCGCGCGGTCTCTCCTACCTTCTTTAAATTTGATAAACATATCGGTATTTTATCCCAGATTTTTTCGTATACATTTTCCAATTGTTCTGGTTTTGTGAAATAATTGGTATCGTGGTCTACCAACGCAAATCTCATTTAATCATTTCCTCATATAATTGTACATGCTTCTGGGCTACCATACCTATGGAGTAATTTTCTTCAATTGTCCGCCTTGCCTCTCGGCCCAATTTATGACCAACTTCAGGCTGGCTTAGTAATGTTATTATTCCTTCTGCAAATTGGTGCACTTTGCCCGGTTCAACTAAGAATCCATTCTTTTTATTCTCAATTACTTCTTCTGTGCCACCTATCTTGGTGGCTACAATCGGCAGTTCTGAAGCCATTGCTTCCAGCAGTGCATTAGATAATCCTTCCGCAGTTGAAGGAAAGACAAAGCCATTACCAGTTTGAAGGTATTCATTGACATTATCAACTTGACCAGTAAATTTTATAGATTCAATAATTTTTAACTCCTTGGCTAAACTAATCAAGCTACCTTTCTGAGAACCATTGCCTATAATAAGCAGGTAACCTTCTTTTTCAGATTTTATGACTATTTGCCAGGCCATGAATAATACTGCCAGTCCTTTAACCGACTCGAGCCTCCCCGAGTAGATGAGAATTGGGAGTGATGGAAAATTGAAGCGTCTCTTCAAGTCCTGTTTTTGTAGGTCGTCGACTGGATGAAAAAGGGCTGTATCTACACCATTGGGAATCTTTACTACCTTCCTTTTAGCAAATCCATAGTCTATTGATTCCCTCTTCACTTCCTCACTGGGACAAACGAAAACGTCACCATATTTCATTAGAATTTTGAGTTTGGCCCTTCCAAGACAAGTTCTATCGGAAGTTTGGATATCTCCTACTTTCCCGGAGCGCCCAAATTTCACGATAACCTTCTTTCTCAGCAGTTTGCCTGCAATTGCTGCTGTAATTGCCGGGGAAGACGCTAAATGGGCATGGATAATCTGGTATTTCCTTCGATTTTTCATCAGGAAAAGAAATGATGAAAACATAAATGACAAGGAAGCAACAGTTCCCAAACCCAAAGTGAACAATCTATAAACTGGAACCCCATCTACCTTTTCAAATCTCTTCAGTCCTTTTAACCTTTCGGTAATAACAAAAGGATTTACATTTCGAGCGATTAATGCCCTGGCCAGCCTCAAAGTTTGTATTTCGGTTCCCCCAACGACTGGAGGAAAATATGCACTAATCATGCAGACTCCTATTTTCATACATCACCTGGACTCAAGATTGTCGCTCAACGGTCTCTTTAGCGAAGAAAGAACCATCTGGAATGTTCCCTTCCTTTCGGAAGGACTCCGGAAGTGGTTGTATCTTTTTCAAAGTTCTTTTCATAGGAAAATTTTCTTGGGGATGATTTTCAAAAAGGTATTGATCAGAGTTTGCATTTTCTTCACTTTTCTGAATTTCTCTTTGTAGAACTGAGCCTTCTTTTTCTCCTCTACAGAAAGGCTGTTTTCTATCTTAGATAAGGCTTTCTCAAATTTATCTATTCCTCCTGACATTTCATTTACTCTTTCCTGTATGCCGCTTTTAAACCTGTTAATTACTATTTTCAAGGTATCAGGGTTTGCCTCATAAAAATCCTTTCGGGAACCCTTCACCCATACCTTTCTCACCCCACCCCATTTTTCCAATTCCCGAATATTTGTACTTGCGCTCCCCTTGCTTATTTTTAATCTTTCCACCATGTAATCGAGACAGAGTGGCTCATCACTTAGGAAAAGCAATGCGTATAGCTGGCCCACAGTGCGGCTAAGTCCCAGGCGCACACCCAGCTGACCAGCAATTTCTGTGAATTCGTCTCTTATTTTATCAAGTTCAGGGTTTTCCATAATTTTATGGCTTTCTGATAGTTGGTTTAGAACGTTTAGAATGTTCTAAACAAAGTATATCATAACTTTCCCCTTTTGTCAAGCCCTATTTTTAAGGCTTTAGGCAATGTCGGGCTCAGGGACGAGCCCGACTACCGAATAATCAAGAGATACGCTCCGATGAATCGGAGCTACTCCTAGACTTATTCTGAGGGGAGTTCGACTCCTCCTGAGATGGCTTCCTCAATTAGTTTGAGGTTCATCTTATAGGCTTCACTTTGAGGAGCCAGTCTTATTGCCTTTTTAATCTCATCTGTTGCTAAGTCGTACCTCTTCTGGATAAAGTAGACATCGGCAAGTCCGCTATGGGCAGCTACAGAATAGCGATTCAATTTCAGGGCTTTTCTGTACTCAGCAATGGCTTGAATTAGATTCCCTTCCTCCATCCAGCACCTTCCCAAACCCACATAAACACGAGAGTAATCAAATTCAAATAATCTATTTTCATAATCTCTCCCTGAGAAGACCAATTGGGGAAGTAGTCCTTTCAACTTTAAGACCTTGTAGAATTCTTCCTTGGCTCTGGCAATCTCCTTTAAACCCAATTGGCTCTCTCCCAACCGCAAGTGGGCTAATAGATAGTATGGCTCTATATCAACTGCTTTTTGATATTCTATCTTTGCTTTCTTAAATTCCCAGCGGTCTAGATAGTAAGAACCCAGGGCAAAGCGGAAAAACGGATTGTAAGGGTTATGCTTTACTGCTAATTTAAACTCCTTTAAAGCGCTTACTGTGTCTTTAAGCCGATAGTACATATGGCCTAACCGGTCATGGTAATCTGCTTCTTGAGGATGTAACTTTATAATCTTCCCATAAATTGAAATCGTTCTATCCTGTTTTTTTTCTTTCCTGTAATAATCGGCCAATTCCTTATGGTATTCAGCATTCAAAGGAACAAGTTTCACGGCCTTCCTATATTCACCCTTATATGCATAGTGGTTTCCAAGATAGTTTACTGAAACGAGGAGAAACAAAATTGAGAGAATAGAAATAGATGTCACTCTTAGCCACCCGGGAGCTTGCAGGTCAGAAAGCGAGCTGAATTGCTCGTCAGACGAAATCCGGGATAGAAATAGTTTATGATTATCAACCATAATCTTTGTTATAAAAAAGAGTAAAATACAGGTTATTGCCGGAAGGTGGAGATTGAAATAAAATAGGCCCTGGGTTAATACTGCTAAAGCGCCTGCCGAGGCAGAAACCACCTCAGCTTGAGAATTAAGAGAGAGATTACTCTTTAATAATTTCTTTACTCCCTTCACCATTATGTAAAAAATGGAACTTACGAGAAATACTACAATCATTCCCAGTTCAGCACCTATTTGTAAATACTCATTGTAGGCAAATTTTGTATAAGTGCCATAGCCAGAAGCAATCCGAAAATTACCAAAGTTTCCCGGGCCTACTCCCAGGAATGGATGTGCTGAGATTACTTCCAGACATCGACTCCAAATTCCCAATCTCTGGAGGAAGAACTCCTTCAGAGTTTCCCCTCCCAACAATTGAAAAACTTTCATCGTATAAGGAAAGATTAGAAATATTCCTATGAGAGTAAGGATTATATATGCTGCCCTCTTCCTGTATAGAAAAATCGTTATAAATATGATTGCCGCTAAAAGAGCAAGTACTCCACTTAACGAGCGAGTCAAGACTAAGCATATAGACATTATAAGTGTAGCTATAAGATAAATGATGAAGGGAACTCTATGTTGGCTAATTATATTCTTAATGTTTATATTAATGTTATTTGGACCACTCCTCTTTCTAAAAGTCAGTAGTTCAGTTATTCCCAGGGTTATTCCCGCTGCCAAGTAACCGGCTAAAAAGTCAGGAGTGGGAAGAGTTGCTTTAATTTCTAAATGAAAGAAAGACTGGAATAGACCAATGACTGCAAGAATTGAAGCGGAAACGAAAATTATTTTAAATAGATAATTTCCTCTCAATATGCCTTTATCCGTTAAATGTTCTACTAAGAGAAAATAGAAGAGAACAAAAGTGACTATTTTTATAAAAGAGAGAAGGGAATTGTGTAGATATGTGGAATTAACTACTGAAAAGAAGGAAAAGAATAGAATAAGACCGATTGGAAAATGGAGTGAAGGAGAGATGTAGAATTTCTTCCAAAGAGAGTTAAAATTTTTCCTTTTTGCTAAGTAGAGAATTGATAAAATAAGAATTATTGCCTGGATTAATGAACGGGGAAATATCTTTTCTCCACCACTAAACCAAGGGATATATAAAAAGATAAATATTAAACCTAAATTAATTATTCTCAACATCTATCCTGGTTTGCATTCTTCCCGCCAATTCGCTTATTCTTTGCCGGTAATTGTCATTTTGCCTGTCGCAGGCTATGGCAGATTCCATGTAAAAAATAGCCTTCTTGTAATTTTTCTTTATCTCGTACACATAGGAGAGATTAGCGTAAAATGGTCCATAATAAGGCATCCGCTCAACCGCTTCTCTCAACTCAATTATTGCTTCATCCAAATAGCTCGAATATCCTTCTCTCCAGTATCTGGCTAAATATACCCCTGCAAGTCCGTGATGGTACCAGGAATTCAAGGAGTCCAATTCGACAGCTCGCCCATATTCAAATTTTGCCTTCTCTAAATTCTCCTTTTCCACTTTCACTAAGTTCTCTAAATTTCTAATCTCAAAAAGATGCTTACCCAACTGGTAATGGCGATTTGCCAGAGATAGTCTGGTAATCCCTACCCCCACTCCAAGAATGGAAAAAGTAATTACTCCTGTAAGTAGTAGTTTATTAGTCTTCCCCAATCGGCGTCTAGGGACTGCCGAGTTTCCTCCCTTTCGGGAGGACTCCAAAGAATTCTGACCAGTAATTAATAGCCCCAAGAAAACCCAGAAAAGTATTGCATTCGCCGGAATACAAAGATTATAATCGATAAGATTATTAAACAATATGGCAACAATACTTCCCAATACCCCGATTTCGAAAGAAGAAAGCTTCGACCTCTTAGATAAAAATTTAATATGCTTCCCAACCATAAACAGGAACCAGAGGAAAACACCCAATCCTACAACTCCCATCTCTGCTGTAAGTTGCAAGAAATAGTTATAAGCATATAATGGATTTAAGCCTGTCAGCTTATACCTGGCATAGGCGGTTTCGAACCCACCAAGGCCAACCCCTATTAGAGGACGTTGGTAAATCATCCTCAATGCTCCCCACCAGCAAAGGAGGCGATTATAAACCTGTAATTGTCTGAGTGTAAAAAGTAGTAGAACTACGATAACTACAGCTAAAGCGATAAATATATATCGAAATTTAATAAAAATTTGCTTCCCATGCTTGAAATAGAGAATTACACAAATTCCCAAAATTACTCCTATAATCCCTCCCGGGGATTTCGTCAGGAATAAGCAAGCAACCATTAATAACCAACCAACTAAATAAAAAGAGTGGGATTTGATGAATTCTCTGTTAATCGAATTTGACAAGGAGAGAATCAGTCCTGTCGTAAATGGAATTACCATTGTTAAATATCCAGCCAAAATATTGGGATTAACCATTGTCCCGGCCGCTACATTCCCTCTAATGAATTGGTATATTCCGGTTATCGAGAGAAAGATGCCTACTAATAATACTAAACGAATTAAATTCTGTCTCTCTTTCTTTTTTATTATAGTAGTTACTAAATAAAACAGAAAAAGGTAATTGAGCAAATTGAAGATTTCGTTTCTGCTATTGAATCTGTTAGTGGAAAAGAGAAAGGAGATGTAAGCCATGCTCAAAAAGAGGACCAGAGGAAAAGAAAGCCTCTTAAGCTGAACGCGGAAGGAAGTCTGTGATTCTGAAGTAGCTGGAGGAAACCATATTAGGAGGATACTATAAAGGAGGAGAGCAAAAAGAGAGAAGAGATAGACAAGAGTCAGCGCCCAAATATCCATGCTTGCACGAGCGAGAGGGGAAAATATAAGAATCAGGCATAAAATTACATAGATAACTTTTTTGGTATATATTTGTAACTCTCTATCCTCCCTCTCCTTGAAAAAAGTAGCCTATCCCCTTTTTTAGTGGCGCATGACATGGGGGGTTAAGAAAATCAGAAGTTCCAATGTCCGCTTGTGTGTCTCTTTCTTCTTAAACAAGTAACCTAAAATGGGAATATCGCCTAAAATTGGTACCTGGTACATCGTTCCCTTTTCCGTCTCACTAATCAGTCCACCAATCACCACTGTCTGTCCTTCGGTTATGGTAACTTTTGTCGTCGCCTCCCGGTCTGTGGTTTGTGGTCCCGCTACAGTAAAACCCACAAAGTCTTTCACTGCTACGTTAACATCCAGACTTATCTGATTACCCGTAGGGCTAACTGTAGGAGTAACATCAAGAGTAGTTCCGATTTCCAGGTGCTTCGTGGTCTCGGTGACTCCTGCCGCGGTCACTATAGTTTCCTTATAAGGTATCGAATCGCCCACATGGATGTGTGCTGAACGGTTGTTCTCTACCACCAGGGTGGGCTTAGACAATGTCCTTGTATCGGTCTTTTTTACCAGAGCCTTTAAAGTGAGAGCAAGATCTGCTCCGCTCATTATTGTAGCTATATTTAAGGTTGCTGGCGTTCCATAACTAAAAGGAGAAGCCATATCTTCTACATTTCCGGTCACCGTTGTATCACCGAATGCACCACCGCCGGTAAAGGTTTTAGTCATGGTCCAATCTATTCCCAGATCTACACCTTTACTGATATCTACTTCCATAATCCTTGCCACAATTCTGATCTGAGGCATCTTGATGTCCAATTCCTCAATGAGCTGGGAAAGCTTCTCTATACCCTCCGCAGTGGAAGTTATAATTAAGGCGTTAGTAACATCAGATATACCAACAGTGGTATACTTCTTTTCTTCTTCTGTTAATGACGTATCAATGGTATCTTTGACCTCTGAAGCATTTCTATTCTGCAGCGAAAATGTCTTTCTATAAGTGGGCATTTTGCTCTTGTTTACAACCTTGATAACATTTTCAGAATGTTGAATTCCTATCAGTCCTTTTTGATCCAGAACAGTTCTTAGTGCTTCATCGAAAGGTATGCTGTGTAAGTGAATGGTGACCTCCCCTTCAACGTCTTCAGCCAGGACAAAATTCATCTTCGTCTTCAAGGCAAAGAAGCGAATTACTTGTGATATGTCAGCATCAACAAAATCTAAACTTACTGGCTCCTGGCTGATTGGACCCATTACTTCTCCTATCGCTACTAGTCTTTTCTTCTTCTCCTCTATTGGCAGTTTAGCCAACTTTCTCTCCCTCTTCTCTTTTCTTAACTTCTCTACCAGTCTTCTATGCTTTTCATCTTGAATGTTTGGTGCAATTCCTTTTTTCCTTATTATTTTTTTCTTTGTTATCTTTGGCCTTTTCTCCCTTTCTACTTTTACTATTTTGGGCACCTCTTTTTCTACCTTTTCTATGGTTCCTTTACCAAAAATAGTCAGGATAATCTGTTTCTCAGTGGCAGTAGACTCATAATCAACTGGTCTTTCTAAGTCGAGAACTACGCGAGCTATTTTAATAGGTTCATTCTGATACTGACCGGAACGGATTCTCTTAAGTAAGAAATTGCCTACTTCCAACTCTTTCTGTTTCCAGTTGTGAACTGTATTAGTCATCTCTATTACCAGCCTTGGTGGATTAGTAATCTTGAAACAGTGGTATTTTATGGGTCCCGTAATAGTAATGATAATGTTCGATTTAGTTTCGCTGATCTTCTGAACTTTCACATTGGTCAATTCCTGCCACTCAGGCACAGCAGGATTTTCTTCTTGGGCAACTGGTCCAACATTTACAAAACAGACCAATCCTAACACTAAGATAAATACTATCTTGGGAAAAAGTAGTTTTCTCATTCGATATTCTCCTCTTTTAATTCTCATTTTTCAGTTTTCAATCTAAGCTCTCGAATGACATTATTACGGGTAATTAGAATTACCTTATCTTTTCTCACTATGGCCACCACACCATCTACAACCCTATTGTAATTATCTATTAGCTTTCCACCTTTAACTACATATCCTCTTCCTCCACCAGCATCAATCAGGGCATAGTTATCCTTGGCTGAAGGAGAAATCATAATTCCTGTTAATTTCAATCTACTCAGGTCAATTTCTACACCTTTACCAACCCTTTCAATTCCTCCTCCCATGTCCTCAGGAGGAGCAAATGGGTCCTTATACTTCTTACCGCCATATGTATACCTGACTCGTTTTTTCTCTTCTATTTTTTTAGGCAGGACAATCTCTTTCTCTTTTATGGGTCTTCTGGAAACTGGCCTGGCCTTTTTTTTAGGACAACCATTGAGTCCCAGGAGAATCAGGATAAAAATAATTATAACAATTTTACTATTCATTTACTTTTTACTTTTTCGTCCTCTTCTTTTTCTTTAAAAGTATAAGTATACAGTTGAAAATCTGTGGAAATGCCTTTCAGTTTCTCTTCATCTTCCAGTATTGGTGTTACACTTAAATTTTTAATATGAAAAATTCTCTCATATTGACCTATTTCAGCCAGAAAGCGCGCTAAATTATGGTAGTTAGTCTCCAGAGTTATTAGAAAAGGATGAGATATGTAATATTCCTGCTGTTTTTCTGCTCGCGGCCGGAAATCAGAAATATCAATCTTAAACTTCCGTCCAGCACTGGTTATATCTCGCAGCAGGCGAGGAATTTCCTTCTCTCTGGGTAACTTTTTCTCTGCTTCTGCCACCTTAACTCTGAGCAGTTCATAATCAGTTTTTAGCTGTTCCAGACGACCTGTTCTTGCTCTGGCGAGTGTAAGTTTTGATTGCTTTGTAGCCAACTCATTCTTGACCTTTTTCAACTTAAGCCCCAGCGGACCATAGAGATATTTATAGAACATAAAAAAAACTAAGACTCCCAGAACACCCAACAATACCTTCTGTTGTTTTGTCATCTTATTGTCTCACTTATTAGAAAATGGGGTCACCTGTATTCGCAAGTTACGCCGAAATTTTTTATTGCTACTTCTTCTTTCCCTTTTCTGGTAGTTATATTGCTCAGTTCAACTTTAGAAAAATTCTTATCCTCACTTAATTTAGTAATAAAATTGGCAATTGCATAATTATCTATAGCTGAAGCCTCAATGGTAATAGTTAAGAAATCAGACTCGCTTTTGGTCAGTAAGGAGGCCAACCATACTCGGGAAGGAACTATCCTTGCTAAATCCTCCAATAGTTGGGGATAGACCACGCGATTTCCCAGCAAGCTCTGAATAACATCTAATTTCTTACCCAGAGCCTCTTTGGACTTTTCTATTTCATCAACTTTTTTAACTATCGTTTCTAAAAGGCTAAGTTCCTTCTCCACTCTTTTTGCTTTTTTCTTCAGGCGAGTATATTGTCCAACCTTTAAGGAGTATAATCCTAAAAATCCTCCTACCACCAGGAGAACTATGATAGAAAGTAGAAGCTTTTTCTCCCGCAGAGCAACTTTCTTCTCTACCTCTTTAGGTAATAAGTTAATCTTAATCATCTTTTAATATCTTCTAAATGTAGTGTAGCCCTTTATGGGCGCCCCGATTTATCGGGGCGGGGATAAACCCCTACACTACCTACATTGAGACAGAGCTATCGCTCTGTCACTTTCTATCTGGTGTCCCCTTCGCGCCTGGTAGCCAGCCCTACAGCCACAACAAATAAAGGAGCCAGCTCCTGCCAATCTGTAGCAGGGATTCTTGTTGTATCGATTCCCCGGAAAGGATTATTTATATCTACCGGCAACCCGAGTTCATCATTCAAAAATCTATCCAGGTTATTTAACTTCGAACTACCACCACTCAGCATAATCCTGTCTACGCTCTTTTCTCCCCCGGTCTGCGCTTGGTAATAATCAATTGACCTGCGAACCTCTCCCACAAGTTCACGGATAAGGGGCATCAGGATAGTGGAAACCTGGACTTTTGTTTCATCTTTGGCAGCTATACTTTCCAATTCTTCTTCTGCGCCTGTTAAAGTCAAGCCATATTTCCTTTTTAGATTCTCTGCTTCTGGATACTCGACTTGCAAATTCTTCTGAATTGCCCTGGTAAAGCTATTGCCCGCAATAAATATATCCCGCACAATTTTTGAAATGCCATTTTCGAGAATATTAATGTTGGATGTTGTCGCTCCCAGATTGAGCAACATCACCGTCTCTGCACGTTCTTTATCTCTGGTAATTTCATAAGCATTTTCTAAAGCAAAGGCATCTACGTCTATTATTAAAAGCTTTAACCCCGCACCCTCGATAATCTCCGATCGTTCTTGCAAAAGTTCCTTTTTCGCTCCCACCAGAACTGTCTCCATCTTTGGTTGTCCTTCTTCCATAACGTCGCCTAATATGTGGGTGCTTATATTGACCTCACGAATGTCAAATGGAATGTAAGGTTCAGCTTCAAATTGGATGGTCTTTTCCAAATCGGAAGGGCTCATTCGGGGAAATTTCACATAACGAACAATTACCGCATTTCCAGAAACCGAAGTGGCAACCTTTTTCGTCCTTATTTTTGTAGTGGAGAGCATATTCTTTAGAGCAGAAGTCATTACTGCCTTTCTCTCTTCAGGAGAAAGCTCTTCGATAGAGCCCGCAGGAATTTCACTAATGGCATACTTAGCCAGACTCCATCTGGCAGGGGTTCCTTTCAATCCCACGAGCTTAATGGAGTGAGTCCCAACATCTATACCTACTAATTCTTTACCACTACTAAATAGTCCCATCTTTTCCCCTATTTTTCTTAATTATACACCAGAAAGACAATAATTGTCAACAACTTTTCTGTAGGGGCTCAATTTATTGAGCCCGCCTAGATGGGTTCGATAAATCGAACCCCTACTCGTTTGACACTCCAAAACGCAGACCAAGGTCTGCTACTCCTTTTCCTATTTCCAGAGCTCTCTCATTTACAGATAGAAATTAAGTCAATATAAATACGATTAAGTCCTGGCTGGAACAGAAAAACCAATACTGTCCCCAAAGAAATATAGGTTCCAAAAGCAACTTCCTGAAATTTTTTATACTTACCAGCAATTATCAACACACCCCCGGTTACTGCACCCAGGAGACTTGCTAAAAATATTACCCAGAGTACATTGGCCACTCCCAGGAAAGCACCTACTCCAAAAATTAACTTTATATCTCCACCTCCCATAGCCTCTCTTTTAAACATTTTTCTCCCTAATAAGGCAATCAAATAGAGTACACCGCCGCCTACAAGGAGTCCCAGAAAAGAAGAGACAATGAGAGACAGCTGTCTGGAGCTACTTATTATTATTCCACTATACTCTTTAAGAAAGGAATTGAAAGGTGAAGAAAACAGGCCGAGAATAATCAATGGATAGGTGAATTTATTGGGGATGGTATAGGTTTGAAAATCTATTGCAGAAACGATAATTAGAGACAATACTAAAAGAAGGAAAATTAATATTGTAAAAGGGGCTCCTCGAAACTTCTGATAGGTAAGAAGGAAAAGAAATGCCGTTATTAGTTCTATCAAAGGATACTGGAGAGATATCTTTTCCCCACAGTAACGGCATTTTCCTCCGAGAAGAGCATAACTTATTAATGGTATATTGTCATACCACTTTATTTGCTTTCCACACTTAGGACAGTGCGAGCCTGGCCGGATTATCGACTCTCCTCGGGGTAGGCGATAAATGCACACATTAGCAAAACTGCCAAATCCCAGACCTAAAATGAAAATGATAAAATAGAAAAATAAAACCTCGGAGCTCCTTCACCCATTACCCCGTTAGAGATTTATCTCTAAACGGGACAAGATTTCTAACGGAGAATTCCCATCTCTTTTAGATGGCTTTCCGCTGCTGATCTCACCTGCTCATCCCTGCTGGTAGCAAGAATATGTTCCCAGATAGCTATTGCTTTTTCAAATTCTCCTTTAACCTTATAGATATTGGCGAGAAAAATCTTAACCACTTCCGGGCAGTCTCTATATTTAATCGCCTCCTCCAGAAGAGGAACAACTTTATCATACTCTTTGGTCTTAGTATAAACAATTGCTGCTATGTAAAGGCGGAACCTCCAGAATTTAGGATTATTTTTGATTCCTTGTTGAAGAAGCTCGATTGCCTCATCGTATCGCTCATGATTAAAGGCCAGACAGCCACCACCAAATAGATATGCATAATGGAAATAGGGGTCAAGCCGAACCACCTCCTGACACATGGGAAGTAAATCCTCATATTCCCCTCTCTCACAATGGTGTAGGTGGTGAACATGTTCCTCTTCTCCTTCCGAAGTCCCATAATACTGCAGGAGTCTTATCCAGGCTAAATCGGAAGAGACTCGGCGAAGACCGAGCAAACTACCCCAGAAATAGATAAAAGAAGAAGGTTTAATCTCTACTATCAATGGCAGAGGAAATTCAAATCTCCTCTCAACCTGGTACTGAGTGAAAATAGATAAGCCCAAAAGAGGCAAAATCAGAATAAGGAGAGAAATAGATTTTCTCATTTTTTTCTCTTCAGGTCGGTCACCCTTTAGGGTGACGAAAAATTGGCACTCTGAAGAGCGCCCGACCAGATGGCACTCTGAAAAGCGCCCGGCCAGATGGCACCGTAAACGGTGCCCGACCAATCACTACCCGTTATCAGAATTCTTTTCGGGAGAAGACGAGAACTGAAAGCCAGGTGGCTACGCTGGCATAAGCTAAACTATAGGCTACCTGCCAGAAAATAGTAGTTCCCACTAAGGGATTCGGGTAACCTATGTAATCTTTAATATTTAAGTATTGAAAATTGGGCAAAAGATAGTAGATTGCTTTTAGGAATATTGTGATTTTAACTCCTTCTTCCAGCAATACGTGATTTAGATATTTCAAATGGTCAGTAACATGACCCAGAACCCATAAGAAGAAAGTCACAGAGATGCTGGAAATTGGGGAAGTGGAAATCAGAGAGATAAGAATTGCCAAGGCACTTATAATTACCACTTTAAGGAAAATAAAAGTTACTGCCAGTAAGAACCTGAAGTCGAAACTCCAGCCCTTAACGAATAGAAGAAACAGGAGCCCAGAGGACATTAATAGAATATTGAACAAGGAGATAGAAAGAATGCCAGAATAGCGCCCCCAAATATATTCGAAGCGCCTCACCGGTCTTGTCAGAATGAGAGAGATGCTCTTATTTTCCATCTCTCCCAACACCAGACCAACTGCGGCGAAAATGGCACTGAGGAAAGCGAATATTTCAATTGCACCCAGTCCAATATCTAAAATCACCCTGGTCTCTTCTTCTCCTGAAAGCATAGAGAAAAGGACAGAGCTTATTATAATCACCAGGGCAAATAGAAGAATAGTATAGAAAACCTTATGCCTGATGTTCTCTTTAATCGTATATTCTGCAATTGCAAATATCTTCTTCATTATACAGCCTCGGAGACAGTCTCTGTAAAAAGGTCCTCCAGGCTACTTTCCAGTCCTCTCATCTTAATTATTTTTTTTAATTTTCCCTTATGTAGAATTCCTACCTGGTCACAGACTCTTTCCACCTCGGTAACGAAATGTGAGCTCAAAAGTATTGTCTTCCCTTCCTCTTTTAGCCTCAGAATCGTCTGGCGCATTTTCTTAATTCCCAGGGGGTCGAGTCCAGAAGTGGGCTCATCCAGTAGCAAAAGTTCCGGGTCGTGGAGAAGAACCTGAGCCATACCTATTCTCTCCAGCATTCCTTTAGAGAAGTCTGCCAAACGGTCGTTCCTGTTATCTTTAAGGTCTACCAAATCTAATGTCGCCTCTACCCTCTGTTCTCTTTCTTTTGTAGAAAGGCCATAAAGCTTACCATAAAAATGGAGGAGCTCACTTGCCGTAAGATACATAAGGAAACAGGGAAATTCGGGGAGATAACCGATTCTGGAGAGTAGAGATAGGTGGGGGAATTTCTGCTCAAAAATATAGACAGAACCTTTTGTGGGAAAGAGCAAGCCTACCAGAAGCTTAAGTAAGGTTGTCTTTCCTGAACCGTTCAGTCCTAAAAGCCCGAAAACCTTTCTGTCTTCGATTTCAAGATTTAGATTCTCTAAGGCGCTTGTTTTCTTTGAGCTGAAGAGGTGTTTTCTTATATAGATTTTTGTCAGATTTTCTGTTCTTATTGCCACCATTAGATAATAAAAAATAGGTTGATGGCCAATTAATTACTTACCAATTATCATGCCAATTTGCTTAATTTCCTTAATTGACACATCAACCTATACAGTGCAAAGGATTACCAGGTATTGACTATGTCTCCTCCGGAATCGGCGTGGTTGCAATTAACGTTGATCACTCCTCCAATAGCAGCAGCAACATCATAGAACCACAACCCATCATCGCCAGCAAGAGCTACCACCGTATTCGCCTCCGCATGGCCCATGGCAGCAGGAAGCACTACGTCGGGAATGACGTCTATGTAAGTTGGAGTCAAGCTGGCAAGTAATGCAGTTGGCCATGTCCCATCAGTAGCACCGTAATGAATAGCCGCTGCTGACCTGAGAGCACCAAGGTTACCCTGGGTCCTCGCCTCCCTGGCTCTGTCAATCAGGTTAGCAAATCTGGGGATGGCGATTGCTGCCAGGATACCAATAATTGCCACCACAATCATCAACTCAATCAAGGTAAAACCTTTGCTCTTCCTATGAAATCTCAACACTCTTTATCACCTCCTTTTTTTTCGTCACTCTGCCCCGTCCCGATACCGGGACGGGATCGGGAAAGGGCGACCCCGATAAGTATCGGGGGCACTCTTTAGAGTGCCTTATTCGCTAATACATAATGTTACCACAATTTTCCCCATCTGTCAACCAGTTTGTAAAAAACTTTTAGTCTCTTAATCTCTTAGGTTTTTAGACTTTTAAACCCTCCCTTTCGGGAGGAGTCCAGACCTTTCCCTTGTATATGAACTGTTTTACCTACCAACTATCGCACCCATCTGGAACATAGGCATATACATAGCAACGGCAATAGCGCCAATGATAACACCCATAAACACAACAACTACTGGCTCAATCAAGGAAGTTAGACCGGAAACAGCAGCATCCACTTCCTGCTCATAAAACTCGGCAATCTTCGATAACATTGCATCCAGGTTCCCTGTCTCCTCGCCCACTGAAATCATCTGGGTTACCATTGGCGGAAAGACACCGCTTGCTTTTAAGGGGTCGGATATTCTCTCTCCTTCCCGAATAGCATCCTTCGCTGCCAGAACAGCCTTTTCAACAACTCTATTTCCTGAAGTCTTGGCCACAGTCTCCAGGGCCTGAAGTATGGGCACGCCACTCTTAACCAGCGTCCCGAAAGTCCTGGTAAACTTAGCTACAGCTACCTTTCTTAACAGTGAACCGAAAAGGGGAAGCCTGAGCAACAACGTATCTATATACATACTCCCTGCCTCTGTTTTATAGTATTGTCTTAGACCCACAACAAAAGCAATAAGACCAATGATTAAAAAGATAATATAACGTTTGAGAAAATTACTTAACATAAGCAGTATCTGGGTAGGAAGTGGCAACTCAGCACCAACCTGTTGAAATATTTTGACAAACATAGGAACAACCACTACCATCAAGAATGTAGTAACGCCGCCGGCAACAAGAGCAATCACTGCCGGATAAATCATTGCTGCCCTAATCTTACCTCGCAATGCAGCGGCAGATTCCTGGTAGGCTGAGAGCCTCTCCAGAATAATATCCAAGATACCACCAAGTTCTCCAGCCTTTACCATATTCACATACAACTCACTGAACACTGTAGGGTGCCGGCTGAGAGCTTCAGTAATCGATGTTCCTGATTCAATGTCCTCCCGCACACTGGTGATAACTTTTTTAAAAGCCGGATTTTCTATCTGTTCCACAAGGATTGTTAAACCCTGAACTATGGGCACACCAGCTCCAATCAGTGTAGATAGCTGCCGGCTAAATAGAACGAGGTCTTTTTGTTTTACTCTTTTTTTCAAGAAGTTTATACTATCCAGAAGGTCTTTGGAAGCACTCTTCTTAATTTCTCCGATTTCCAAAACGATAAACCTCTGGTGTCTGAGGCGATCGATAACCATCCTTTGTTCTCTCGCTTCTATTGTTCCGGTCAAAATATTTCCCTGTGGGCTCCTGACTTTATAACCGAATAGTGCCATTTCTTACTCACCTCAACCCTTTATTTTTCATCCCCGCCACTACACCCTCTTCCTTCTTGCAGATTCTCTTTAAATCCTCCATATCCGGGCTCTCTGCCAATGCCTGGGCATAAGTAATTTGTCTACGCGTGTAAAGGTCATAGAGGCTCCAGTTCATTGTCTGCATTCCAAATTTTCCTCCTGCCTGCATAGCTGAAGGAATCTGCTCCGTCTTCTCTTCCCTGATCATATTCCTGATACCCGGAGTAACCCTTAAAACTTCCACTGCCAGACATCTCCCTTTGCCACTTGCCCTGGGAAGTAATCTCTGACAGAAAACCGCTTGCAAGACAAACGATAACTGAGAACGAATTTGCGGTTGCTGGTATGGGGGAAAAACATCTATGATTCTATTAATTGATTGGGTGGCATCTGTTGTGTGCAGAGTGGCAAATACCAGATGGCCTGTCTCAGCGATTGTTAGCGTAGAAGCGATAGTTTCCAGGTCGCGCATTTCGCCGACCAGGATGAAATTTGGGTCTTGACGAAATACATGCTTTAGCGCCAGGCCAAAGGAGGAAGTATCACTACCTATCTCTCTCTGGCTAACTATACAATTCTTGTGGGGATGAACGTACTCGATGGGGTCCTCAACTGTAACAATGTGTCCACTGCGATGCTCATTAATGTAATTTATCATTGACGCAAGGGTTGTCGTCTTACCACAGCCAGTGGGACCGGTTACTAACACCAGGCCGACAGGCAATTTAACCACATCAAAAACTGCTGACGGCAGTCCCAGTTCCTCGAAAGTCATAAAATAGTTGGGTATTGCTCTCAGAGATGCTGCCACTACCCCTCGTTGCCTGAACACGTTCATTCGAACACGTCCTACGTTTTTGATTCCAAAGGACAAGTCAAGCTCGTTTGTAGATTCAAATCTCTCTTTCTGTTTATCGGTTAGGAGGCTATAGACTAATCTTTGACATTGGTCTTCCTGAAGCTTCTCATATTCTGTGGGGACAAGTTCTCCGTCAATCCTCAAAGTAGGTGGAACATCTACTGTTAAGTGTAAATCAGATGCTCCCTTCTCCATCATTAATTGAAGTAATTCATCAATAGATACCATTAATTACTCCTTTATCGGCACCCTGCCCCGTCCCGATACCGGGACGGGATCGGGAAAAGGCGACCGACCTAACTTGGTTGGGCACTGTTTACAGTGCCGTGTTATTCCACATCAGCAAAGGTAACCCTCATTACCTCTTCAACTGTAGTTACGCCTGTCAAAAGTTTCCTGATGGCACCCTCTCGCAAAGTTATCATCCCACTCTCTCTCGCTTTTGACTTGATTAAATGCGTCGATTCCCTGTTTAAGATAAGTTCCTTTACATCATCAGTTACTTCCATGACCTCAAAGCACGCTATCCGTCCCCGATAACCAGTGTTACTGCAGTTATCGCATCCCTTGCCTCGATAGAGCGTCACTTTCTTTTTACTTTTTATCTCTTCCTCTTTAACTCCAATACTGGAAAGGAAATCGGTGGGGACCTCATAGAGCTCTTTACAATGTTTACAGATTACTCTAATTAATCTTTGAGCAACAACCATAATTACTGTGGAAGTGGTCAGGAATGGTTCAATACCCATATTATTCAAACGGGTCATAGCACCTGGAGCATCATTGGTGTGCAGAGTTGAAAATACTAAGTGTCCTGTTAGTGCGGCATTAATAGCAATCTCAGCAGTCTCAGTATCTCTGATTTCACCAACCATAATTATATCCGGGTCCTGACGCAAAAATGACCTCAAGCCTGCAGCAAAAGTTAAACCAATGTCTGCTTTTGCCTGTACCTGGTTGATACCTTGCAGGACATATTCAACAGGGTCTTCTATAGTAATGATGTTACGGTCAGGATAATTAAGAGTGCTTAGAGTAGAATAGAGAGTGGTAGATTTACCAGAACCAGTTGGTCCTGTAACCAGGATGATTCCATAAGGCACTTCGATATTTTTCTTATAAACGGAAAGAGCATCTGGTTCAAATCCCAGCTTGGTCAAATCGAGACACAAAGAAGAAGCATCCAGAATACGCATAACCACTTTCTCCCCAAAGGAAGTAGGTAGAACAGAAACCCTCAGGTCAATTTCTTTATTTACCACTCTAATCTTAATTCTACCATCCTGGGGCAAGCGACGTTCAGCAATGTCCAGTGAAGCCATAATCTTTAACCGGGAAACAACTGCATTCTGCAATTTTTTAGGCGGGGAAGAGACTTCATGTAACACCCCATCGATTCGATAACGCACCCTGAGAGTCTTCTCATAAGGTTCGATATGGACGTCCGAAGCTCCTGATTTGACAGCTCCAGCCAAAAGAAGATTAACAATCTTAATTATTGGCGCCTCTTCTCCAGCTGCCTCCAGAGCAATTATATCTTCTCCCCCGGTATCACTCTTTTTCACTACCTCTACATTTCCTTCATCCTTTACTGAGAGTTCCATCTCTTTCACGATATCTTCCATAGAGCTTTTAGCTCCATAATACTTCTCAATAGCATTCTTAATCTCAGTTTCTGATGCAATCACTACGCTAATTTCTCTCCCGGTCATTAGTCTCAGATCGTCAATGGCAAAAACATTTAAGGGGTCACTCATAGCTATGATGAGGGTTTTCCCCTCCAGGGCAATGGGAATTAGGGTCTGATGCCTGGCAATGCTCTCGGGAACACTCTTAATGACTTCATCGTCAATCTCTCCATATTCGGATAGGCTAACGTAAGATACACCGCACTGTTTACCCAGGAAAGCTAATAAAACATCCTCAGTAATATAGCCCAATCCCATGAGAGTCTCGCCCAGCCTGCCTCCCCTGATTTTTCCTTCCTCTAAAGCTTCTTGCAATTGTTCGGCGGTAATTATCCCTACTTCTACTAATAAGTCACCCAATTTCCTTTTTATTGCCGGACCCTTAGCCATAACTCTCGTAAATCCTCTCTAATTCAAAAAAAGTTAAAGTAAACTGACCAATTTTTAGTATACCACGGCGTTTTCACTTTGTCAACAGCTTTCTTATCAAGCGTGCCTCAATTTGTCGAGGAACGAATCCCTTTACACTGCCATTCAGTCTAACTACTTCTTTGACTATACTTGAACTCAAATAAGTATACGCCTCTGCCGGCATAAGGAACACTGTTTCTATGTCTGGTGCTAACTTGCGGTTGGTTAATGCCATTTGAAACTCGTATTCAAAGTCAGACACTGCCCGTAGTCCCCTGATGATAATGCTTGCTTTCTTCTTCTTCATGTAGTCGACTAATAACCTATCGAAATGGGAGACCACCACTCCGGAGAGTCCTCTGGTTACAGCTCTCAGCATCTCCATTCGTTCATCCACTGAAAATAGTGTCTTCTTAGTGGGATTTTCAATCACTGCTACTATTACCCGGTCAAATAACCGAATTGCCCTTTTTATTACGTCGATGTGTCCATTGGTAACCGGATCAAAACTCCCTGGATAAACAGCAATTCCCTTCTTTTTCATTTCTTTACTCCTTTTTTATGTTTGGCACGGCGGAAACCGTGCTATAAATCCCCGGAGTGTAAAACGTCCCGACGAGTCGGGATACCTCGTCAAGCTTTCGCTTGACACTCCAAGAAACGATTGCAGGCACAGATTTCCCGATTGAAAATCGGGATGCTAAACTAATTATCCCACACTTGCCAGGCCGAATTTTTCTTTAAATTTCTCTCTAAACTTTTGTTTAATTACTCCGTTTTCCGGAAGAGTCAGAACAGGGTCTCTACTAATCAGATGAAAGGCTGCCCGGCGTGCCAGTTCTAATTCACGCTGGTCAAAAACAATGTTACCAATTTTAAATTCAGGAAGTCCGTGCTGTTGAGTGCCAAAGAATTCCCCGCCACCGCGTAACCTCAAGTCCTCTTCGGCAATGCGAAATCCATCATTAGTTTCCAACATAATCTGTGTTCTCTTTTTTGCTTCCTCCGTCTTAGTTTGTCCCAGTAAAATGCAAAGGGACTGTTCAGTGCCTCTCCCCACCCTCCCCCGTAATTGGTGTAGAGTAGCCAACCCAAACCTTTCACTGTGCTCAATAACCATCAAACAGGCATTGGCCACATCGATACCTACCTCAATTATAGTGGTAGTAATTAAAATATCAAATTCCCTGTTCAAAAATTTCATCATCACCTGTTCTTTCTCATCACTTTTCATCTGTCCGTGCAGGAGACCAACTCTCAAATCTTTAAACACAGTAGCCATCAGTCTCTCTGCCATTTTCACTGCAGCGCGTAATTCCAACTTATCCGATTCATTAATTATGGGATAGACAATGTAAGCCTGCTGTCCCTTTCTTACCCCATCAATAACCATCTGATAAGCTTCTTCCTCAGAAAGCCTCTGGGTGAGAATCTTTCTCCTTCCCGGAGGTAATTGATCGATTATAGAAACGTCCAGGTCTCCGTAAACTGTTAAGGTTAGTGTGCGAGGTATTGGCGTGGCTGTCATTACCAGGATATCCAGGTTTTCCCCCTTCTTCCTCAACCTCGCCCTCTGCATAACTCCAAACTTATGCTGTTCGTCAATGACCGCCAGAGCTAAATTGGAAAATTTGACCCCCTGTTCAATTAATGCGTGCGTGCCGATAATTATCTGAGATTCTCCCCGGACAATTCTCTGGTAAACCTCTCTCTTCTTCTTCTGTCCCATTTTTCCTGTAGCCAATTCCACTTT
>WJOT01000099.1 GCA_009619095.1 Clostridia bacterium | reverse complement strand
TAAGCTCCAGGATTTAGAAATGGAATTACAGAAGGAGAAACAGATCCTGGAGGAAAAGTTGAAGAGTAGCGAGGAGATAAGAGCAAAAACTGAGGAAAAATTTAAAAAAGAGGAGCAGAAATTCAATGAGTTAGAGAAGAAACTTTTGGAGGGAAAGAAAATGTGGGAAAAAGAATTTTTAAGCGAGGAAGATGAGAATAGAGCAAGAATGAAAATCGAACATAGACAGCAGGAATTTGAAAATGAGAGAATAAGACTGGAAGAGAGGATCCAGAAATTAAAGGAATATCTTGAACACAGACTAAACGAAATGAATTGGAAATTAGAGAAAGAAAAATATTCTAAGGAACCTTTTGCAAGGGAAAGCCTATTGAGAGATGAATTCCAGAGAAAGGAGATAGAACTGAAAGCATTGGAAAAGGAACTGGTAAGGCAGAGGGATCTGGTGTGTTCATTTGGTGAGCTCTTAGCCCAGAAGGAGAGCGAACTTAAATATGAAAGAAATAAGAAGGAAAGAGAAATAGACCACATAAAAGAAGAAATGAAGAAGAGGCTTAAAAACTTCGAGACGGAACTATGGGAAAAGATGGAAAAATTGGCAGGGCAAACCCAAGATGTGGAGAAAAAGGAACTGGAAGAAGTTATAAAAACTAAGGATGAGGAAATGGAAATGAAGGAAGCGAAACTTAAGGCTCTATATGAGGAGAGGGAGAAGGAGTTCCATATAATAAAGGAAAAGCTGGAGAAAGAATTACAAAATCAGAGGTGGCAATGGGAAGAAAGGCTAAAGACAAAGGAAGAAGAGAGTAGAGAGATAAAGCAAAAAATAAGAGAGATACAAGAAGAGCTTTCCCGGCGAAAGGAAGAGCTTCAAACTGAGGTAGGAGAGAAAAAGGAACAAGCAGAGGAAGCAAAGGCAGAACTGGAAGAGAAGATAAAAGAGCTGGAAAAGAAGTTAGCTGAGGGGGTAAGGATAGACGAAGAGAAGTTCAAGGAAAAAGAAGAAGAGATAGAAGCATTAAGGATGGAAGCAACTCAAAGAGAACAACAGTTGAAATCCTCTTATAGAGAAAGCCAGGAGAAGATAGACGGGACAAGAAAAGAATTAGAAAGAAAAGGAGAAGAAATAGGCTCGCTTAAAGAGAGAATGGCAAAAATGGAACTAGACTTCAAAGAAGAATTGCAAAAAGAAGAAAATAAATCTTCGGATAAAGAAGAAATGCTTAGAAATAAAGAAGAGGGAATAGAAAAGATAAAAGCTAAAATAAGAGAAAAAGAAATGACACTGGCAGAAGACCTGGGTGAGAAGGAAAGGAAGGTAAAAGAGTTAGAAACAGAATTAACTAAGGAAAAGGAAGCAACACAGGTGCTTGCTGAAATTGCAGAGAAACAGGCACGACTCAGGGCTGAAGAGAGGAGAAGGGAGGAAGAACTTAAAACTCGGTTAGATGAAGCTAAACGGGGTATGCTGAAAAAATTCTGGCAGTGGCTAAATAAGCCCGTAAACGGTGAATAAACGGTAATTTTGTAAGTCCCGATTCATCCAGACCCTAGGGTCCCGTCTTTAATAGGGGATGGATTCATCGGGACAGGAGTCTAAAATGATTAAAGTGAAAAAGATAAATGGAGAAGAAGTAGTTATAAACGCTGAGCTGATTGAAACGGTTGAGGCCAGACCGGATACAACTATTTCTCTGGCTACAGGAAATAAAATAATTGTGAAGGATACGGTTTCAGAAGTCATTGAAAAGGTTATAGAATACCGGCGCTTGGTAAATCAGAAAAGAAGCAGGAAAAAGAATAAAGGATAAGGGAAGAAAGACAAACCACAATAGGAGGAGAGATGGATATTACCACTATTTTAGGAGTGATAAGTGGAATTAGCTTAATTATTGTCGCCATCATTATGAGAATGGGAGGGGTGGGATTAAAAGGCTTCTTTGATGTATCTTCAATGTTTATTACTTTTGGAGGTACATTTGCTGCCACACTGGTAAATTATCCCATGAAGCAGGTCCTGGGAGTTTTTAAAATTGCCCAGAAAGTTTTAACTGAGAGAGAAGAAGACCCTGCTAAATTAATCAATCAGTTTATATATTTTACCAAGATAGCTCATAAGCAAGGGATATTGGAACTTGAGAAAGAATTAAATAAGGTCAATAATGAGTTTCTAAAAAGAGGTGTGCAATTAGTTGTTGACGGCGCCGATCAGGAGAGAATCCGCGCTGAGTTAGAAACAGAGATAACATTCATTCGTGAGAGGCATCGTGTAGGACAGGAAATTTTCTTAACTCTGGGCACTTACTGTCCTGCCTTTGGGATGATCGGAACAATTATGGGACTGATTATGATGCTTGCACGCATTGAAGACCAGAGCCAGATTGCCGGTGGTATGGCGGTAGCCCTGTTAACCACTTTTTATGGCGCGGTGGCTGGCTATCTTTTATTTTTGCCTATTGCCGGTAAATTGAAGCGTCGCAGTGAAGATGAGATATTTATCAAGGAAGTTATTATTAGGGGAGTTCTCTCCTTGCAGGCAGGGGAGATTCCCAGCGTTATGGAAGCTAAATTGAAAGCCTACCTGGCTCCGCAATTGAGGAAAAAGACAGTGGAGAAAAAGAGCACATCCATAGAATAAACCGCCTAACTTATTTTTGAGGAGAGAGATAATGGCTATTCTGCCAGGTGTTCCCAGGCGAGTAGATAGCGAAATAAAAGTAGGAAAGTCCGCACCTGCATGGATGTTGACTTATTCAGATTTAATGACCCAGCTTTTGATATTTTTCGTTATGATGTTCGCTTTAGCCAGTGCTATGAACGAAATGCAGCTGGTAAAGTTGAAGAAAAAACTGGAAGTATACGTTACGGAAAACCGGTTAGAAGACTATATTGGTCTAAAAATAGATGAGAAAGGATTGGTAATTTCTCTCCGCGAAAAATTGATGTTCGATAGTGGAAAAGCTGAGATTCACCAAGAAGCGAAATACATCCTAAAAGACATTACTAAAGAGATTACCGATGTGCCAAATAATACCCGAATCGAAGGCCACACTGATAATGTCCCCATTGGTCCGGAATTGAGGAGCAAATTTCCCACTAACTGGGAACTATCCACAGCCAGGGCTACAAATGTGACCCGCTATGTACTGGAGGCACTAAATTTTCCTCCAAAACGGATATCCTCTGCAGGATATGGAGAGTATCAGCCTGTTGTGGAGAACGATACTGAAGAACACAGAGCAATGAACCGAAGAGTAGATATTGTGGTGCAGAGGATTGGCACCAGCCTTAAACGTAGAGAAGGCGTTAAGAAAATTTTTTAGCAAGCAAACCTTGCCATAGTTTCACTATCTTTCCATTCTGTCATCCTACCATCCCTTTTCTCATTTATCTCAAACTTTGCTTTGCCACTTTTTCCTTGTTCCCCGTTGAAAATCGGGAAAAGAAACGTGGTCCCGACCAGTCGGGACTTCACTTCGTTCGCAATGACACTTCGTGTCAGATTGCTTTGTCGCGAAGTTTATCCCGCACATTTGTTGTGCGGGGCTCCTCGCAATGACACTTGGAAGGACTTTTTCAGAGACCTCTTAAAAAAGGGTTGACAAAAAAGCTCTTTTTTGCTAATTTCTCTTATAAAGTTTCGCAGACATGGGGAAGTGGAAAAGGCAAAGTCTGCGTTAAAGGGGGGTAAGAGATGAAAACACGGATTACTCTCTCGATCGTGGTGAGCTTGGTCAGCCTGGTATTGGGAATTATTACCCGACTCATTCCAGGGACATTAGTGGTAGCACCCCGCACCTTCCTATTCTTTGCGGGCTATTGTTTGGTTTTGGCGATAGCGCTTGAGCTTTATCCTTCAAAAAAAGAATAGAAAGCAATTTAACATCTTTTGATAGTTTGTCAATTTTTGGTCTGAACAGACCCCCCATCCAGAAAGTTTTTAAATAGAGGGGTTAGTTTCTTTCTGGATGGGGGCGGTTTTTTCGGAATGGTGGTTAAAATGAAGACTTTTGTGCCCAAAAAGGAAAATATTGAAAAGAAATGGTGTTTAATTAATGCCTCTGGTCTGGTCTTGGGGAGATTGGCAACAAAAGTAGCAGAGTTATTAAGGGGCAAGGGTAAACCGATTTTCTCTCCCCATGTGGATATAGGTGATTATGTGATTATTATTAATGCCGGGAAGGTTTTACTGACTGGAAAAAAATTGGAACAGAAATTCCATTTTACCCATTCTGGTTATTCAGGCGGGACCAGATTTACCCGATACGATAAATTGATGGCAGAGAATCCAGAAAAGGCAATTAGATTAGCTGTCAAAGGAATGTTACCGTCGAATAAACTCAGTGATAGATTGATTACTAAATTAAAAATATATAGAGGCAGCGAACATCCGCACGGAGCACAGAAACCTCAGATAATAAAAATCGAAAAGAAAGCACATTGAATTTATAAATTAATGGAGAAACTGTATGGCTAAAGTGACAGAGATTTGGGGCGTAGGCAGAAGAAAGACAGCGATTGCCAGGGTTATATTGAGATCTGGTAATGGGAAGGTCATAATCAACAGATTACCTCTGGATAAATACTTTTCTGGTTTACCTCGTCTAAAGGAATTCAGTATAGAACCTCTAAAAGTGACGAATTTACTAAATAAATTCGATATTTCGGCAAATGTTTCTGGTGGAGGCAAGAATGGTCAAGCAGGGGCAATAAGGCATGGAATTTCACGTGCACTGGCTAAGGTTGACGAACAGATAAGGGTCACTTTGAGAAAAGAAGGATTGTTGACGCGCGATCCCCGTATGGTCGAGCGAAAAAAACCTGGACGGCCAAAAGCAAGAAAAAGGTTCCAATTCTCTAAGAGATAAACTCGTTTTGTAAGGATAGAGTTAAATTTGCGGAAGCAATAAGCTTATTGCTTCCGCTTTTTTTTGAGAAAAACCTGCTTGAAAGCAGGAGATACTCAAAATAGGTACTCTGGGTCGTCTCTGACCCAGAGTTTCTGTCCCGACGAGTCGGGACTACCAGTCAGGGGTTTTTCAACAGTATCTAAATCGAACCCTGCAGAAATATAATTTGACAAATTTGGATAATTAGAATATAATTTAAAAAAATTAAAGTCAATAGGGGAGAAAAAATATGAAAAAGGAAAATTTAATCATCGTAGGTATTCTTTTCTTATGTATTGTTTCTATTGTAATGGGCATATATCTTATTGGAGAAAAGACTGTTGAAGGAAAAACTCGAATTCTGACCAGAAAAAAGGGAGTGGCAGTGGTCTATCTTTATGGACCAATATCTATTTCTCGACGTACATCAGGATGGGCTCGCTTCTTACCCGGAGCCGATAGTATCACCAGTGAGTTGAGAAAGATAGGTAAAATTACCACTATAAAGGCAGTGGTCTTAAGAATTAATAGTCCTGGCGGAAGCATCGGTGCGGTTCAGGAAATTTATGAGGAAGTAATTAGGCTAAAAGAAAAAGGAAAGAAAATTGTTGTCTCCATGGGCGATGTAGGCGCCTCCGGGGCATACTATATTGCTTGTGCTGCAGATAAAATTGTAGCCAATCCGGGGACCGTTACCGGAAGTATAGGGGTACTCATGAGCCTGGGTAATATGGAGGAGTTGTTTCGCAAGATAGGAATTAAAGTTGAGGTTATAAAACGGGGGAAACACAAGGACATCGGTTCTCTATCCCGGGAAATGACAGCGGAAGAGAAAAGACTGCTTCAGGGACTGATAGATGATGCCTACGACCAATTTCTCCAGGTAGTAATTGAGGGCAGGAACCTTAGGAAAAGTAAAGCAGAGAAGATTGCTCAGGGTCAGGTGTTTACCGGACGACAGGCAAAAGATTTGGGACTAGTTGATGAAATTGGCAATTTTCAAGATGCTGTAAGACTTGCAGGTAAACTTGCTGGCATTCCCGGTGAACCAAAGGTCATCGAGTTGCCCAAGCCATTTCCCAGAATTCTTGGTATTTTTTCCAGTTACTTTATGACAAATCCTCTGCAAGATTTAATGAATGAAAATTCCATAAGATTAGAATATATCCTCCAATAGACCCCCATTCCGAGAGAAATATGGAAAACAACTATTTAGCACTCCTCTACGATTTAATTGCCCATCCAGGAAAAGGGCTTAATCAAGCCAGAGAAGATAAGCCGTGGATTTTTCTGGTAGCGGTTGTTATTTTGTCAGGAATTAGCATTGCTACCGGAGCCACTCTATTTGTTTCCAGCTTCACTAGAGTGGGGAGGGTCGTCTTATTTTCCAATCTCTTTCTGGTTATAGTTCTCCTCACCTTCTTCTGGGTAGTTAATGTGGGAATTCTCCATTTCTTTGCTGAAGTATGGGGAAAAAGGGGTAGCGTAATCGACCTTTTCATTACTCTGGGATTGGCAATGTTTCCCTTTGTTTTTGTTAGTCCACTATCTTTGATAGTAGAAGGATTGGGTGGAGGGAGAATTTTCTTTCAGTCCTTTTTTACCATCGTTCTCCTCCTGTGGTGTTTTTTCCTGGCGCTTTCTGCTATTAGAGAAGTCTATTCTTCTGCCACTTTTGAAGCCCTGCTGATACTTTTGACACCAATTATCCTGTTTACGGTATTTTCTATATTTCTCCCTCTGAGCTGTATTCTTTTAGCAATACTTTCTCTTCCTTTATGAAGAGAAAGACTTCCAATGTTGCATTTGGGGTGTGAGAGAGAAATAGGCACTCCTTAAGAATTGGAGGAAGTTCAATGATAACAGTGAGTATTGTGGGAGCCAGTGGTTATACGGGGAGGGAATTAATAAAGATTCTCCTTAAACATCCCCAGGTGAAAATTGCTCACCTGACTTCCGAGACATATAAGGGAAAGAGAATTTCAGAGCTGCACAAAGGGCCTGCTGGCTTTATAGACAAAAGATTTGAGAAATTGAATATTGATAAGGTCGCTCAGGATTCAGATCTTATCTTTCTTGCCCTTCCCCACGGTAAATCTCAGAAACCGGTAGCAGAATTTTTTAAAAAAGGGAAGAAAGTTATAGACCTCTCAGCCGACTATAGATTAAAGGACAAGTCCCTGTATAAGAGATGGTATGGTCTGGAACATTCTTATCCCCGGCTTCTCCAAAGAGCAGTTTATGGATTACCAGAAATTTATAAAGAAGAGATAAAGAATTCCTCTCTCGTAGCCAATCCCGGTTGCTATCCCACGGGGGTAATTTTAGGGGTTGCTCCTCTTCTGGCTCATGGATTAGGCGATGGAAATTCTATAATTGCCGATGCTAAATCAGGAGTATCCGGCGCAGGGAGGAGATTGGATAGCGCTTACTATTTCAGTGAGTGCCACGAAAATCTCACTGCCTATAATGTGGGGAAACACCGACACATTCCAGAAATAGAACAGGAGTTATCAAAGATTTCTAAAGAAAAGATAACTATTTCCTTTACTCCCCATTTAGTTCCCATGGACCGCGGGATTCTATCCACAATCTACCTTAACTTCGAGGGGAAAGTTTCACTTGATAGAATATGGACTGTTTATAAAAAATACTATAGAAAAGCACCGTTTGTGAAGATTCTACCAAAAGCTACTTTTCCAGAGGTAAAGAATATCGTGGAAACAAATTTCTGTGAGATAGGTCTTATGGTTGATAAACGTACTAATCGGATAATTATTATTACGACGATAGATAATTTGGTTAAAGGCGCTTCTGGACAGGCTGTACAGAATATGAACTTAATGTTTGGATTTAAAGAAACAGAAGGATTACTTTAAAGAAAATTAGAAAGATTCTAATTTGTACCTTAATTTTATTATGGGAAGTCGATTATTTCTCCCACAAGGTTTTTTTATAAATGGAATTAATTCAGGGATAGCAGATAGGAAAAAAAGAGATATAGCTCTCATCCATTCGGAAGTTCCCTGTGTGGCAGCTGGGCTGTTCACTAAAAATAGAGTGAAGGCAGCTCCGGTCATAATCTCTAAAAGACATCTGAGGAATGGCCGGGCGCAGGCGATTCTGGTCAATTCGGGTTGTGCAAATGCCTGCACTGGAAATAGGGGAATGGAAGACGTGGAGATGATGGCTTATGATTTGGCTTGTCAACTGGGTATAAAAAAGGAAGATGTTCTACTTGCCTCCACAGGAGTAATTGGTCGATTCCTACCTATGAGTCGAGTTAAACAAGGTATTAGGAAGATAGCCGAAACTGTGGGAAACCCTTCTAAACCTGAGTTTTTTGCTGAAGCAATTATGACCACTGATACTATTCCCAAAATAATCAGCAGGCAATTTTTGACTCAGAATCGCAAGAGAGTAGCCATCTGTGGATTAGCCAAAGGCGCAGGAATGATTCATCCTGACCTGGCCACTCTTCTCTGTTTTATAATTACTGACATAAATATCCACAAGAGCTTGTTACAAAGGTCATTAATGACTGCGGCTGAAAGATCATTTAACTCCCTTACTATCGACGGTGATACAAGCACCAACGATTCTGTTCTAATCCTGGCCAATGGTCGAGCAGGGAATAGACCGATAAATGGTGCAAATCAGGATTTTTTGAGGTTTCAGAATAATCTCAATGGGGTGATGTTAGGGCTGGCGGAGTTGATTGCCCGGGATGGAGAGGGAGCAACAAAATTGGTCAGGATAGTAGTTAAGAATGCAGAGAGTGGGATAAGTGCAAAAAAGATGGCCAGGCATATCGCCAGCTCTTCTTTGGTTAAGACAGCCCTATATGGCTCTGATCCGAATTGGGGAAGGTTAATGGCAGCAATTGGCTCCTCGGGAGTAAGAATTGACCCCCAAAGAATAGATATCTATTTTGGTAAATTGCAAGTGACCAGAAATGGTGAGCCGGCATCTTATTCTGAAAGAGAGGCTAACCGGATATTAAAGAAGAAAGAAATAGAAATAGTGATAGATTTGAAACAGGGAAGAGGGGGGGCTAAAGTCTATACCTGCGATTTGACACCCGATTACGTAAACATCAATTCATGTTACAGCCGGAGACCCTGTATTTTAATACAGGGAGGAGGCGGAAGTTTTTAAAAAATATTTGACATAGTTTAAATCTTATGCTATAATAACGCTAATGAATATAGAGGGTAAAACCCAATACTCTATCTATAAAACTGCTT
Organism: Clostridia bacterium; assembly: GCA_009619095.1. Classification (GTDB taxonomy): domain Bacteria; phylum UBA6262; class WVXT01; order WVXT01; family WVXT01; genus WVXT01. Next base: position 8,163 of record WJOT01000099.1, on the reverse strand, counting down.
ATCACATAGTGTGGTGTACTAAATATAGAAGAAAAATTCTTAAGGGCAATGTCATAACTGCTCTTAAAGATATCTTTCACCAGATCTCTGATGAAAGAAATTGGCCAGTGATCGCTGCTGAGGTTATCGTTGACCACGTACATCTTTTTGTCTCTGCCCCTCCTCAGTGGGCACCTGCTCAAGTTGCTAAAATATTTAAAGGTGTATCTGCAAGAAGACTTCTTATGAAATATCCTAAACTTTCTACTTATAGGGGCAGGAGTAAGCTCTGGTCTCCTTCGTATTATATTGGCACAGCAGGTAATGTCTCTGCTGAAACTATCAAAAGGTATATCAAAGAATGCCAAAATGCGTAGAACACTTAAATGTAAGATAAGACTTTCGCCTGAAGATAAGCAAAAAGCACTAGACTGCATGAGAGTATATTCCTCCTGCTGTAATGAGCTTATGAATATCGCTATCAAAAACAGACTCTTTACAAGATACAAACTTCACTATCTTGCCTATCATAATATTCGTAAAAAATACAATCTTTCCTCTCAACTTGTTGTAACCGCTATGTGGAAAGTTATAGAAACTTTGAGAAGTAGATATAAAAACCACTCTAAGACTGTACCAGAATTCGGAATATATTCTTCTGTAAGGCTTAACTATCCAAGGAACTTTAGTATCAAATGGTCTGAAATTTCTTTTTCCATTATTAATGGCAGAGTTAAAACCATTGTTGTCGGTGCTTATGATAAACTCAGAGATGAGTTTCTTAATGGCCTATGGCAAATAACTGAGTCCCATATTTCTTACGATAAACATAAAGATATTTTCTATTTTAACCTTGGACTCAAAAGAGAAACTCCTCAACTTAGGATAATCAAGAATCCCATTGGCATAGACCTCGGTATTAAAAGAATTGCTGTTACTTCTACCAATAACTTTTTTTCTAACAAACGTGCTCTTTACCTCAAACATAAATATGACTATCTAAGAAGCAAACTCCAACAATGTGGTACAAAATCTGCTAAAAGACATCTCAAGAAACTTGCAAAGAGAATAAGAAACTTCCAAAAAACTGTCAACCATCAAATTTCTAAACAAATTGTAGAACATGTAAAGTCTATTCCTGAAAGTGGAATAGTATTTGAAAATCTCAAGAATATAAGAACCAACGGTTCTCAATTTAGAAAAAAGCAGCGCAAAGACCAATTCAGATGGTCTTTTAGAGAGCTCCAGACGTTTGTGGCTTATAAAGCTGAAGGCACTGGAGTTTCTGTTAAATATATTAACCCCCGTGGAACTTCCCATCAATGTAGTCAATGCGGTTCTACAAATGTTACGAGAGAAGGTTTTGAATTTACCTGCCATGATTGTTCTTACCAGCTGGATGCAGATTTAAATGCTGCGAGAAATATAGCATCGCGGTATATCTCTGATGCTAAGGCTGTTTGTCAACCAGCCAATCGTATCGGCTCTTATACGAGTTAGGTACAAGCCTTGCATTTTAATGCAAGGTAGTTGACGTTACAGCACATAGAAATGTAGAAAGGTCTGGAGTCCTCCCGAAAGGGAGGGATGTAATCGACCCCCGATTTCATCGGGGGACTCCGTATTACTATTTTTTAAATGTTGTAGCTGCAGAGCGAAGCTCTGCTTCGCTACTCCAGAAGACCCTGGAGTAGCAGAGCTTGCTCTGCGTTATTATTGCGAAACAAGTTTCGCTACTCCAATGGCAAAGATAATTAAGATTAATTCTCAGAAGCCCGAAAGAAAAATAATTAGAGAGGCTGTTCGTGTATTGAGAAGAGGAGGGCTGGTGATTTTTCCCACAGACACTGTTTACGGGCTGGGGGCAAGCATTTGCTTTCCTAAAACATTGAGGAAAATTTACCGGATAAAGAAGAGGTCTGGAAAGAAACCTTTAGTCTTCCTGATTGGCTTCAAAAAGGACATAAGAAAGTTCACTAATAAGTTATCCAATGAAGCGAAGAAACTGGTAAGGGATTTCTGGCCAGGTCCTTTGACTTTAGTCTTTCCTTCAAAAAAGTATAAGACAATCGCTTTGAGAATGCCAGACCATAGAATAACTCTGGGGCTGATTAGGGGTGCCGGACCATTAGCTGTGACCAGCGCCAATCTTTCCGGGAAGAAAGAGAATGTGACACTTAAAGCAGTGGAAAATCAACTCTTAAAAGAGGCCGATTTGTGTATCGATGGTGGCAAGGTTCCCCGGGGAACTGTCTCTACTGTCCTGGATGTGACCAATCATCCTTTCCAAGTAATCAGGGAAGGATGCATAAAAGAGAAAGGACTGAGAAAGGCGGTAAAAGGTAAAAACTAAGGTGTATAAGAATATTCTTTTTGTTTGTACCGGTAATACCTGTCGCAGCGTAATGGCACAAGGACTATTCAAGAATATGCTAAGGGAAGAAGGGATAAAGGATGTGAAAGTGAGTTCTGCTGGAATTGCTGCTCTCCCTTCCTTTGCTATTTATGGTGTGCTGGAAAAAGTATTAAAAGAAGAAGATATTGAGATTTCAAACCACAAGCCTACTCGAGTTACTCCACAAATAGTTAAAGATGCTGACCTGATTCTGGTGATGGAGAAAAGACACAAAGAGGCTATTCTGGAGATGGCTCCAGAAGTAAAAAATAGAGTGTTTTTATTAAAAGAGTTTGCTGGTGAAAAAAAGAATTTAGATATTCCCGATCCTATTGGTCAGCCCGAAGAGGCCTATCGAAAGCGCCTGCAGGAAATTAAGGAATATTTGTTGAAAATACTGGAGAAAATCAAAAAAGATTGGAGTAAAAGATTGAAGTAGCCCCGATTTATCGGGGCGTGGATTGGAGCAGCAGGTTTTTGACAATACTTAAATAATTTCGAGGAGAAAGAAATGTCAAGCTTGAAACGATTAGATTCCGAAGTTTACAAAGCAATCTATATGGAAACTAAGAGGCAGGCAGAGAATCTGGAATTGATTGCTTCTGAAAACTTTGTCTCTGAAGCAGTTCTGGAAGCTCAAGGGTCAGTGATGACCAACAAGTATGCGGAGGGCTATCCCCGCCATAGATTCTACGGGGGATGTGAATATTACGATGTGGTTGAATCTTTGGCCATTGAGCGCGCCAAAAAGTTGTTTGGTTGTGACCATGTTAACGTTCAGGCTCATTCCGGAACCCAGGCAAATATGGCAGTCTACTTTGCCGTTCTTGGCATAGGGGATACAATTATGGGGATGCACTTGTCGCATGGAGGACACCTCTCCCATGGTCATCCTACGAGTTTCTCTGGCAAATATTTTAAGACTGTGCCCATAGGTGTATCTAAAAAAACAGGACGCATAGATTACCGGGAGATGAAAAGCCTGGCCATCAAACATAAGCCAAAATTGATTGTTGCTGGGGCCTCCGCCTATTCCAGGATTATAGATTTTAAGAAGTTTCGAGAGGTCTGCGACAGGGTGGGTGCTTTTTTGATGGCCGATATTGCCCATATAGCAGGACTGATCGCTGCTGACCTGCACCCTTCTCCCATTCCTTACGCTGACTTTGTAACCACTACTACCCATAAGACGCTTCGCGGACCAAGAGGTGGAATGATAATGTGTAAGAAGAGATATGCTTCGCTTATAGACAGAAATATCTTTCCTGGAATACAGGGAGGTCCTCTCATGCACGTTATTGCTGCCAAAGCTGTGGCCTTTAAGGAGGCGCTTACGCCCGGATTTAGAAAATATCAGGCTCAGATAATTAAAAATGCCAGGGCGCTGGCTGAAGGATTGATAAGGAAGGGATTCAAGATTGTTTCTGGAGGTACAGATACACACCTGATGCTGGTAGACCTGAGAAATAAGAGATTGACCGGGGATATGGCTGAAGAAGTTTTAGATAAGGCGGGTATTACGGTTAATAAGAATAGTATTCCCCACGATCCGGAGAAACCCTTTGTGACCAGTGGAATTCGTTTGGGCACACCGGCCCTGACTACCAGGGGCATGAAGGAAGAAGATATGGAGAAAACTGCCGCGCTGATATCAGATGCCCTCGAGCATCGTTATGATGAGGATTATCTTGCCAGTTTGAAAAAGGAAGTACGTAAACTAACCAGAAAATTTCCTTTATACAAAAAGAGACTGAGAAAGTAATAACTGGACAGTCCATAGCAAGATTAATTTTTTCATTCCTGGTAGAAATTAAATGCTTACAGCCTCCTAAGCGAGAAAACACCCGGCTTTAGCCGTGGTGATGAACCCCGCCCCTCTTTGAGGGGCTGGGTGAATTGCTTCCTTTTGTTTTCTTTGCATTTTTTCTTGAACGAATTTGTTGATATATGCTATATTATATACAAATATGGAATACAAACATTCTACTACAGCCGGCAACGTATCAAGCCAAACAATCCAAAAATATATTGAAGCACAGAGTAAATCATGATAACTAAAACTATTTTGTTGAAAATTAAAGAACCTGACATATTAAAATTTAAACTACTGCGACAAGAACATTCTAAAACCTTGAACTTGGGAATAGAATATCTTTCCAATCAGTGGCCAAACAAAACCAGTCATTCTCAACTTTACAGTTATCTTAAGAAAAAAACTATTATCCCGTCGTCAGTTCTCAACGAGGCGGTAAGACTTATTCGTTCCCGTTGGATAACTTTTTGTAAACAACGGAAACAACATATTAAAACTTCCATTCCCCATTTTAAGAATACCGTTGCTATTGGATTTAATAACCAAAATTGGTCTGTCAGAAAAGATGGTTGTAAATATTCTATAGGTTTTCCTATCAACGGCTCAAAACCATATTTTGAGTTAGCATTATCCGACAGACAAAAGGATACCCTTGATAGATTATCTACGGCACAAATTAAGATTGGGAACGGTCAACTTTTAGAACGAAAAAACAAATGGTATTTTGTAGCCACTCTTAATTTCTCCGAATCCGAACAAACCACCGGAGATAATATAGTCGGAGTTGATCTTGGGTTAAACAATATTGCCGTTTGTTATGACAAAGAACAAGGTAAAACCAAATTCTACTCTGGCAAAGAAATCAGGTTTCATAGAACCAGGTATGCCTTACGAAGAAAATCACTTGGTAAAACCAAGAAACTTGATTGCATTCGTAAATCAAGAACCAGGGAACGGCGTTGGATGAAAGATTTTAACCATAAATTATCTCGCCGAATAATCAACTTTGCTCTTAAAGTAAAAGCAGGAATAATCCATCTTGAGAATCTGGAAAACATAAGAATTACGGCTAAAACAAACCATAAACAAAGACAACGGCTGGGGAATACACTGCACAACTGGCCATTTAACCAGCTTAAACAATTTATAGAGTATAAAGCAAAAGAAATAGGAATAACTGTTGATATTATTGATCCTGCTTATACTTCTCAAGAATGCCCGAGATGTCATAACATAAGTCATTTAAACCGCAGTGGAGTGTGGTTCCGCTGCCGAGCCTGTGGGTATACCTCACACGCTGACAGAGTCGGTGCAATAAACACAGCCAACCGACAACCTGGCGATGTGGTAACAGCATTGCTGCCCGGGATTGTATATCCTTCTCGGGAAGGGCTGCCTGACACCGCCCTGAACTTAAGGGTTGCCCGAAACGGAAACGGACAGAGGGCGTCAACCACTTAAGAATCTCCCGAGTTTAGTCATGGAGAGTGTCAACTCTTATATTCTTGTCTGTCATTTGAAAGCTTAGATGTCACACTCTTATATTCTTGTCTTTCTCCTTTCAGGACTAATTTCTTTAGTGGTAACGCCTCTCATTATTCTCCTGGCGAGAAAATTCGGGGTAATGGATAGGCCGAGTGAGCGTAAAGTTCACCAAAGACTAATTCCCTCCTGGGGTGGGTTGGCAATCTATGTTGCCTTTAGTGGTTCCATAGCATTAATTTTTCTTTTCAATGATGCCTTTCGTCTTCTACTCCGCTCCCACCATTTTCTGGTTCAAAAGTATTTATTGGGAATACTTCTGGGAGCAACAATTATCACTATTTTAGGGTTAATTGACGATAAGAAAGGACTCAAGGCGACCATTAAATTACTCGGCCAGGTTATTGCAGGCGTAGTTCTACTCTGGTATGGAATAAGAATAGTGGGAATAAACAATCCTTTTGGTAAAACATATCTTGAATTCTCGTTATACTTAAGTTTCATAATTACAATTATTTGGACAGTTACTTTCATTAACTCCGTCAATTTGATCGATGGACTCGATGGATTAGCCGCAGGTGTAGTGGTAATTGCTTCAATAACCTTTTTTGTTATCACTCTTTTTCAAATCGATAAGCAGAGCAATGTAACAATTATTAACAGGCTGGAACTGGTGGCTATTATGGCTCTAGCTTTGGTGGGAAGCACAAGCGGGTTTCTTCTCTACAATTTTCATCCAGCAAAAATCTTTATGGGCGACACTGGCAGTATGTTTCTGGGATTTATCCTGGGGGCGATTACAATAATGGGAACATTGAAAACTGTGGCTGCAATTGCTCTGTTAGTTCCCATTATGGTAATAGGTCTTCCTTTATTGGACACTTTCCTCACTATTCTTCGACGGTTGAAGAAGAGAAGGCCTCTTCTCCAGGCTGACAGAGAACACCTCCACCATCGCCTATTGGACTATGGCTGGGGCCAGAAAAGGACGGTTCTTTTAATGTATGGGATTTCTGGGATATTGGGATTGGGAGCAATTCTTTTGACTATCCTTTAAAGAAAAGGTTTTATGCCCGTAATTTGAAATTTGTAGAATGGGTCCGCTACGAAGAAGATTGTTATATGAAAAAGATAATTTGTATCTTTGGCACAAGACCTGAAGCCATTAAGATAGCGCCTGTGTTGAGAGAATTACAAAAGAAGAAAGATTTATTCAAAACCATAGTGGTAGTTACCGCTCAACACAGACAGATGCTTGACCAGGTCCTGAGACTGTTTAATCTTCAATCCGATTACGATTTAAATATAATGCAAGAATCTCAGAGCCTTTATTATATCACTACCAGTGCGTTTTCCAGATTGGAAAGGGTAATTAAGAGGGAGAATCCGGATTTTATTCTTGTCCAGGGAGATACCACGACAACTTTTGCAGCTGCGTTGGCTTCTTTTTATCAAAAAGTCCCCGTTGGTCATATTGAGGCAGGACTCCGTTCTTATGATAGATTCAATCCCTATCCTGAGGAGGTAAACAGACTTCTCACAGATGCCTTGTGTGAACTCCACTTCGCTCCCACTCTCACGGCAAAAAGGAACCTTCTTAAAGAGAACATAAACAAAGAGTCCATTTTCGTAACTGGAAATACTGTGATCGATGCCCTCTATTCAGCCTTGAAGAAGCCACATCGGTTCAGGAATCCGATTTTAAAAAAAATCGACTTCACCAAGAAAAGAATAATCTTAGTTACTGCTCACCGCAGAGAAAATTGGGGAACTCCACTGGAGAATATCTGTTTAAGCATTAAAAAACTCATTCAAAAATACGACGATTTGGAAATTGTCTATCCAGTCCATCTCAATCCTGAAGTGAAGAAAGTTGTACATAAAATACTGAAAAACTCTCCTCGCATCCATCTTACTAAACCATTAGATTATCTCGATTTCATAAATCTTTTGAATAAATGCTTCTTAGTGTTAACTGATTCCGGCGGGCTGCAAGAAGAGGCACCCTCTTTAGGTAAGCCCGTGTTAGTGTTAAGAGAAGTTACTGAAAGGCCGGAAGGTGTAAAGGCTGGTACGGTAAAAGTCGTTGGCTTATCTAAAGAGAGAATATTTAGGGAAACCTGTAAATTACTGGATAATAAGAGAATGTATGAGAGGATGGCTAAATCGGTTAACCCCTATGGCGATGGAAAGGCATCCACAAGAATAGTTGACGCCCTTCTATACTATTTTAAGAAATAGAAAATGATAGAACATTACGATTTTGGCAGGATAGTTGTCGATGGAAAAGAGTACACCTCTGATGTGATAATCTATCCCGACCATGTTGATGGTAATTGGTGGAGGAAAGAAGGGCATCGACTACAGGTAGTTGACATTGAGAAAGCTATAGAAGAGAAGCCCGAAATTCTAATTGTTGGCACCGGAGCTTCGGGATTGATGGAAGTCCCTAAGGAAGTAGAAAGTTGTCTAACTTCCCAAGGGATAAAATTAG
>WJOT01000094.1 GCA_009619095.1 Clostridia bacterium | reverse complement strand
CAGATTCGCATTCACAAAAGAGGTAGCTATTAATGAGCAACCCACTATTGGAGTCTGTCTCCAGGGATGGGGAAAGGATGAGAGATTTAAACAGAGGGTTAGAGAGATATGTGATGAACTGGTAAGAAAGATTGAATCGAAGATTATCTTTATACCTTTCCATAAAGGGGAGGATTTGAAAATAAGTAAAGATATAATAGAAAACAGAACGAATGATTACCAATTATTTCTCTGGCAAGAGGTTGAAGACCTGTTTGAGTTTTATAATAAGATAGATTTAATACTGGGAATGCGGCTCCATTCAATCATTTTAGCGTGCCTTTTGGGGAAGCCTTTTGTGGCCATCTCTTTACCCAAAACTCATCCCCTCTACGACCCCAAAGTGGAAAGCTTTTTGGAGCTATTGGGTTATGAAGCAATAGATATGGCGGTTCCCGCTGTTGAAATAGCTGGAAAAGTACCCGAAATTTTGGCAAATCGCCAGAAATTCCTTGAACAACTCTCTCCCAGAGTAGCAAAATTGAGGGAAAGCTCCAGGAAAAATATAGAGATGATGCAGAGCTTATTGGAAAATGTTGCATGATTTTATATATTTCTTGAAAGGATAACAAATTATTCCTGCTTACATTGATAATCCTTTACAATTATTACGGTTTTTAGTATACTATCAAAAGTGGTTTTGGGAGTGTCAAACGAAAGTTTGAGTGGTAAAGCTCTCGCTTTACACTTCTGGAGTTTGTTGGGAGTGTCAAACGAAAGTTTGACAAGGTAACCCGACTTGTGGGGGCGCTTTACACTGGAAAATATTTTTAGTCCATAAGAATAGGAGGAAAAGAAATGTTTAAGAAAAGGAAAATTTTGTGGAGTTTAGGATTAGGTTTATTTTTGCTATTTTCTTTAGTAATAGTTAATAGTAAAGCTATTCAAGGTGTGGTAGGAAAGGGAGGCGAGATCTATGAGCAGATAAAATTGTTGAGCGAAGTGTTCACATTGGTCAGGGACAACTATGTGGAGCCTGTAGATGCTAAGGAATTGATTTATGGTGCTTGTGAAGGGATGATAAGCAAATTAGACCATTTCTCTCAATTTATGGACCCTCCGGCTCATAAAATGATGAAATCTGAAACCGAAGGAAAGTTCGGAGGATTAGGTATAAGGATTGCTATCCGGGAAGGAAGGTTGACTGTGGCTACTCCCCTTCCCAGGACACCAGCCTATGAATTAGGTATTTTGCCCGGGGATAAGATAATGAAAATCGAAGGTGAGGATACCAAAGATATTACACTTTCTGAGGCAGTTAAGCTTTTGCGGGGAAAGCCGGGGACAAAAGTTACCATCTCCATTTTTCGAGAGGGAGAAAAAGATTTAATAGACTTTACTATAACCAGAGCAATAATAAAGATAGAAAGCGTTCCCGATGCTAAGATGCTTACTGATAAGATAGGTTATATCGAATTGACAGAATTCTCCAAGGAGACACCTAATGAGTTTGATAAGGTTTGGAAAAAATTGAAGAAGAAAGGAATGAAGAGTTTAATTCTCGATTTGAGGTATAATCCCGGAGGACTATTAGTTACTGCCGTGGAGATTTGTAAGAATTTTATCGGTGACAGAAAATTGATTGTTTATACTCAAGGCCGTAGTGAGGAGCAGGTAATTAAATTTTTTGCTGAAAAGAAAGCTAAACATGAGAAGCTACCGTTGGTAATTTTAGTGAATAGGGGTTCGGCTTCGGGTTCAGAGATTGTAGCAGGATGTGTTCAGGATTGGAAGAGAGGCATTATTTTGGGAGAGAAGACGTTCGGCAAGGCTTCTGTGCAGAGTTTGATGCCTTTATCGGATGGCTCTGGTTTGAGATTGACTACTGCTAAGTATTATACCCCCAATGGGCGTTTAATCCACGATATCGGAATCATTCCGGATATCGTTGTGGAAGTCCCTCTGGAGACTATGGCAAAGCTTATGACGCAGAGAGAGAAAATATACGGTTTGCCCAAGGAAGTCAAAAAAGAGAAAGAAAAAGAAAAGATAAAAGATCTACAAATTGAACGGGCAAAGGAAATCTTATTGGCCCAGGAGAGGTTCTCTGAAATAGAGAGAGGAGTCGAAGAAATATTGGAAGGAGTAGAAGAAGGTGCCCAGAAAGAAAAAGAAAAGTAAGAAGGTGCCCAGAAAGAAAAAGAAAAGCAAAAAGATAGCCGTATTTATAATTATAACTCTCGCTCTGGCTGGTGCACTCTACTACTATTTTAAAATTAGACCTGTTGACTATACAAATTTATCTCAACAGATCGACGCAGTAGTTAACGAAGAACTGGTAAAATTAGGAGTTACTCCTAAAGATTTAATAAAAATTTATAGAGAGGAAAAGAAGAAAGACAATGTTTTATGGGTCTCGGTGACTAAGGAGGTTCGAGTTTCCCGGGAAATCAATATGGAAGACTACCAAAAATCGCTTGCTGATTCCCTGAAGCAGATAAGAGCTGAGCTTTATGAGGTAGAACTAAGCGATAAAGGGGATTTGCTGAGTATGAAAATTGGAAAGCGTTCATTAGTGATGCAAAATCTCCTTCTCCGTTACCCTTTGGCTAAGTATAGAGTCAGCATTGTAATTGATGACCTCGGCCAACGAAAAGACCTGGTAAAGAATTTCCTGCGTCTGGATATACCATTGAACTTCGCCATTCTTCCTCAACTTCCATATTCTACTCTCCTTGCCAGGGAACTTAAGAATTCAGGGTATGAGACAATTCTCCATTTACCTATGGAGCCTGAGGGCTATCCCCAGACCGATCCCGGTTCGGGAGCATTATTCGTCTCCATGGGCTCTTCTCAAATAGAAAGTACTATCCTGAAAGACCTTAAGACTGTTCCTGGAGTTTCTGGTGTCAGTAACCATGAGGGTTCTCGCTTCACAGCTAATCGTGAAAAGATGAAAGAAGCTCTGAGTGTTCTGAAAAGAGAAGGGCTCTTCTTCTTCGATTCCAATACTTCTCGGCACTCGGTGGGCGAAGAGGTTGCCCGGGAATTGGGAATACCGGCGCTTTCTAACCAGGTTTTTTTGGATACAAAGGACGAATACAAGGCTATCTGCCGCCAACTGGAAAAGTTACGCCGTAGAGTTCTCAAGTCTGGCACAGGGATAGCTATTGGTCATGTCCAGAGGAAATTTACTTCTGATGCCTTAGCAGAGTACATTCCCAAATTCAAAGAGGACGGAATTGAATTTGTGAGTCTATCGGAATTATTGAAGTAGAGAAATGTGAAAAGGTGCCTGTCACCTTTTTGAGGAAGAATTTATGTTAGTTTTGGGTATTGAGACTTCCTGTGATGAGACGGCTGCCAGTGTGGTGGAAGATGGTCGGAGGATGTTGTCCAATGTGGTCTCTTCCCAGATTGATATCCACAGGAAATATGGTGGAGTTGTTCCTGAACTTGCTTCTCGTAAACATCTGGAGACAATCAATTTCGTTATAGAACAAGCACTTTCCCAAGCAGGATACTCTTTTAAGGAGTTAGACGGCATTGCGGTTACCAATGGACCTGGCTTGGTGGCATCACTATTGATTGGTTTGGCTAATGCTAAGGCTATAGCCTATGCTTTTGAGTTGCCCTTGATTGGGGTTAATCATATAGAAGGACATATTTTTTCTAATTTTTTAAAGCATCCCGAAAATAAATTTAAAACTGAGAAGCTCCTGCCTCCTTTTATTGCCCTGGTTGTATCCGGGGGCCATTCCGATTTAGTCTTTGTGGAGGATTACGGAAAATATGAATTGTTGGGACGCACCAGGGACGACGCTGTGGGAGAATCTTTTGATAAGGTTGCCAAGCTTCTCCATCTGGGCTACCCCGGTGGGCCAATAATTGATGAAATTTCCCGAAAAGGAAACGCTGAAGCTATTAAATTTCCTCTGGCTCACATGAAAGACGACTCTTTAGATTTCAGTTTTAGCGGACTTAAGACTGCTGTGGTAAATTTTGTCAAAAATCATAAATTGCCAACAGAGCCCCAGTCAATTGCCGATATTGCTGCTTCCTTCCAGCGAGCTGCCATTAAGGCGCTGGTGGAAAATACTTTTTGTGCGATAGAAGAGAAAAGGACCAAGAAACTCGTTCTGGGAGGAGGGGTGGCTTCAAATTCTCACCTACGTAATATTTTCAAAAATCGGGCAGAAAAAAACGGAATAGAACTTTACTATCCCCCACTAGCATTGTGTACGGATAATGCAGTAATGATTGGTTGTGTGGGATATTATAAGATGGATTATAGTGTGGATAGGCCATTTAAGTCTCTTGAGGCTGAAGCCAATTTAGAACTTGAGTCATGGAATTGAGGTCAACTACCCCACGCCTAAAGGCGGAGGGCTTGTGAGAACAAGCCTGGTTGACTAGGGGGTATAGGTAACTATGCAGAAGTTAAGAAAGAGTCGGATAACCAACACACCTACGGTTATTACGCACGACCGTAGCAACTGTGGTCTGTCATTAAACAGCCCTGAGGGTAGGGGCAGTGTGGCAGGCATAAAAACCTCTCTTAACAGCCCCGATGCGTCTCTAACTGCGAGAGGACACGCAGGGCAGAACTTGAGAGTATCTGTCGTTTATGTCCTCAACAAAAGAGGAAAACCACTTATGCCTTGCTCACCAGGAAAAGCAAAGGTACTGCTAAAGGAGAGCAAGGCAAAGGTGGCAAAAAGAACACCTTTTACAATTCAATTAACTACCGCAACAGGTGAGACAAGGCAATTAATAACTCTTGGGGTGGACAGCGGCTATAGCTCATTGGGTTTATCAGCAGTATCACAAGATAAAGAACTCTACAGGGCGCAGGTAAGGTTAAGAGAAGACCTGGTAAAACTTAATTCAGAACGAAAGGGGTATCGCCGGGCGAGGAGACACCGCAAAACATGGTACAGAAGCCCGAGATTTCTTAACCGCAAGAAACCTGAGGGATGGTTGGCACCTTCTATCCAGCACAAATTGGACTCACATATCAAATTAATCAACAAGGTCAAGGAGATACTACCCATTTCAAAGATTAGTATTGAGGTGGCATCGTTTGATATCCAAAAGATTAAGAATCCTGACATTGATGGGAAGGGTTATCAAAGTGGAAAACAGGCAGGATTTTGGAATGTAAGGGAGTACGTATTTCACCGGGATAACCACAAATGCCAGCACTGTAAGGGCAAATCCAAAAGCTCTGTATTGGAAATTCATCACCTCAAATCAAGGCAGACAGGCGGCGATAGACCAGAGAATCTGATAACCTTGTGCTCTACCTGCCACGACAAGACCTCGAGAGGCGCATTAGAACTGAAAGCCAAGCCATCTAAGGGATTTAAGGCTGAGACATTTATGTCAACGGTTAGATGGAAGTTGATTAATAAGTTACGAGAGTTAGGCAATGTGGTAACACACACCTACGGTTATATCACCAAACAAAAGAGAAGAGAACTCAAACTACCCAAATCCCATACAAGCGATGCCTTTGTGATTGCTGATGGAACTACACAGAAGAGGACAACATCGGAAGATTTCATCAAACAGGTGAGAAAGTGCAACCGTAAGTTGTTTAAAGGAGACAGGAGTCACATAAGGAACACAACTGAAAGGTTTGTTTGTGGATTTCAGAGGTTTGATAAAGTGTTATGTAATGGTGTGGAGTGTTTCATTTTCGGCAGGAGGAAAACAGGGTATTTTGACCTAAGAAAATTGGATGGTACTAATATTCATTCTTCAGCAAAACACACAAAGCTAACTCTGCTTGAGAGCGCAAAGACGTTACTAACAGAAAGGAAGCCGGCTTTCCTCCCCATGCCTGAAGGCAGGGGTTTCCGAGCCGGAGGTTTTTGATGAGAAAAAAATTAATCTTCGGCATTCTGTTGTTATTACTTGGAAATAATAATATTCTCTTCGGCTAACCGAACCTATATATATGCAGAAGAAATTGAGTCTCCATATCCGGAGATAGAGGGACGAGAGGTGTCCCCCCAACAGGAAGGACTAACGAGAAGAGAATCTAAAAAAACTTCTTTCGATATGTATGGGAGTTTTGGAACCGTAATATTGACTGACCTTGGAACAGGAGACCAGAAAATCTACAATAAGTTATCTTTACAGCCCGAACTTACTATTGGGAAGTTTGGCTTTGGTTTGAACCTGGAGTTCTATTTTGATGAAAATAGTAAGCTCAGGAAAGAAGATTGGACCTGGAGTAAAACT
>WJOT01000089.1 GCA_009619095.1 Clostridia bacterium | reverse complement strand
AAATTTAACAAATTCACAAGCACCGCTCCTACACAGAGACAGAAAAACTTCTGGGAATTCACAGACGATTGGTCGGGTAGAGCAACCTTCAGGCCACTATCTGAATTATCGATTGTTCCTTCCCTTTCCAGGAGAAAAGTGAAGGAAAGAGTGCATACGAATGGTAAGATTGACCGTCGCAGGTCGGGCACTCAGACAGCGGGATTTAATTCAACTCTCCAATTTTTTGAATGGCTTAAGCCTTCCATAAGTTACAGCATAACTAATACGGAAAATTTCATAATCGTTACCAGTACCTCAATCCCTGAAGAGAAGAATTTCACCAGGTCAAGCTCAGCAAAACTAAGCCTGCCTTTTGTTGCCAAATCACTCTTTCCCAAATTTAAACCTGTAGCTTCATTGAATGTCAATTCCTCCTATGCATTGAACGATGGCGATAGTTATGAGAAGATAAGAGAAGACTATCCTATCTATGGGAAGTTGTGGCTAAGAGGCAAGGGTATGGGATATAAAAGACTTGAGGGAATTGAGGAGGATGAATTGAAATCTTTTTCTCTCCGCGATACCTTCAGGATGGAAAGTAACTGGAAACCCCTGGAATTTCTTGATTTAAAAGGATATCTTTATCCGTTCCAAACTATGAGTACCAGGATAGAGTATACACGCACACAGAGCCATCAGGGTCCAACAATTCTCGATAGCGAGAAGCGCATCTGGCCCTATCTGGATATAAGAATGAAGAACCTCGAAAAATTCCCTCTACTTGGCTTGGCAATGCAGGAAGTAGAAATGATAACAAAGTACATCCTCACCAGGGAATATGCCAGAAATGTCTCCTCGGGCACAACGGTAAACTTCAGTGAAGACTTAAGATTTAAATTATTCGAAGATTATTATTTCTGGTTAACTTACAGTAGTTCCCGAAACAGGGTAAAGAGTGCGCCTTCCTGGGAAATTAGCCAAGAGGGATTTAGTAGGGCATATAATGCTCAAATTACTTTTACCTGGTGGAAGGATTGGAGATTTAATCTCAAGTATGGTTATAAGAAAGAAGAGGGAGAGACCGGTGGGGAAAAGACTACTGAGAGTCGGATTCATACACCCAGTATAGATGTGGAGGCGCGTGTAAAATTACCCGAACTGTGGAAGATTCCAATAATCGGAAAGCGAATCAGAACAGCAGGGGAGATGAAAGTCAAGGCTCGTGTCAGTGCTGAAATTAAGAGAAGCGAGCTCAATGTGGAGAGGGATAATACTGATACATATTCTACCTTACTATCGAGTGATTTTAACGTGGGCTCAAATTTGATGTTAACTGTGGGAACTGGGATGACCCGTTTTGTTAATCGCAATTTACCCCAGAATAACTATTTTGCCATTGATATCAACACCACGCTTACCATAAAGTTTTAATATATTTATATGGACTCCTCGCGAAAGCGAGGTAATTAAATTCTGGAGTGTGAAACGAAAGTTTCACCCTAGTTAAGCTTTCGCTTGACACTCCAACCTCCCTTTCGGGGCTCCAAAAATTCTGGACTCCCCCGATGAAACGATTTCAGCTAAGAGGGATTAAAATAAAATGAACTATAAATTAAAGAAAAAACTTCCTAGCGGTAGGACTTTTGAACAAATAAGGAATCACTACGAGGTAGAAAAAGCAATTGCCACAAGACTCAAAAAAGCTACCAGGGAAGAAAGAAAAATAATCTATCAAACAATGTATGATGAGCTATTTAAACAAGTCCCTGACCACTCAAGACTTAAACGTCGGGAAAATCCGAAGATGACCGCAATTGCAAATCAAAATAAGTTGAAGCTAATTGAAAAGTTTATTGATAAATCCACAGTTTTTGTAGAGTTTGCCCCTGGTGATTGTAGATTTGCTACAAGTATCTGCA
The DNA here is from genome assembly GCA_009619095.1 of Clostridia bacterium. Taxonomy (GTDB): domain Bacteria; phylum UBA6262; class WVXT01; order WVXT01; family WVXT01; genus WVXT01. The sequence goes on along the minus strand of WJOT01000089.1, from coordinate 4,525 downwards.
ACCGTGTAAGATCTGTTTATGGAGTAGATATTTCAGACCAAAGAGGACAATTTGATAATGTGCCAAATAATTTTGAACTAATTATTTATGATGGTTATAATCTTCAGATGCAAGAGAACTCTGCCGACGTTGTATTCAGTGACCAATTAATAGAACACTTGCATCCAGAGGATACAGAATTTCACTTTCAGTTGGTAAGAAAGATTTTGAAACCGCAAGGTGTATATGTATTTCGGACACCCCATAGATTTTCAGGTCCCCACGATGTTTCTCGTTATTTTTCAGATGAGGCAGAAGGATTCCACCTTAAGGAATGGACCTATAACGAGATAGCAAAGATTCTCAAGCGTTTGAAATATTCATCATGGTCTGGTTATAAGTATACAAAAAGGAATCTGATCAAAAAGCCATTTGCGTATTTCATTATTATTGAATATATACTTAACATATTTCCAAAGCGATTAAGAAAAATTACATCAAGATGCCTTCTTTCCAGGTATATTACTATAGTGGCCGTTAAATGACTCTCACAGTCCCTGCCGTTGTAGGCACAAATTCAATTTGTACCATGGACTCCTCGCGAAAGCGAGGTTTTTCAAATTTCAGGAGTGTGAAACGCCCCGACAAGTCGGGGCACCCTAGTCAAGCTTTCGCTTGACACTCCAACAAACTGTTGTAGGCACAGATTTAATCTGTGCATAGTCCTTTCCGAACGATTCCCGCCTCTGAAAAAAAATTTCAAAAAAAGCTTGACAAAGCAATTGACGATTGTTAAGATATGATAAAATTTTAATATTAAAATTTTACTATAAGGAGCAAAAAAATGGAAGATTTGATGTTTTTGGGTCTATTGCAGGGGGGTCCAAAACACGGCTATGAAATAAAAAAAGAGATTAATAATGTGGTAAGTCAATTTACTGGTATAAATATCAAATCGGTCTACTATCCTTTGAAGAAGTTAGAAGAGAAGGGCATGGTTTCCAAGAGAGCGGGAAGGGCAGGGAGGCGTCCTGAGAAGTATGTCTACAGGGTTACTAAAAAAGGAAAAGAAGAGTTTACTAAATTGTTAAACAAGAATTTTCTTATTCTCCAGAGACCTTACCTAAATATAGACCTCTCACTCTACTTTCTCCAATATGTGGATCCTAAAATAGTTAAAAGGAGACTGGAGAACAGGTTGAATGGATTAAGAAAAATCAAAGTCTGGGCGGAGAATAGAGAGAAGACTCTTCAGAGAGAGAAAGCCCTGTATCATATGATTGCCATTACAGAGCATACTCTGGAGGTTATGAAGTTCGAAATCAGATTTACAGAGAAATTGATAAAACAATTTGTCTAACCAGGAATCTCTCTCTCCTGGGGGAGAGGGTAAGGTCAAACTTTCGTTTGACACTCCAGGAGTGTAAAGCGAGAGCTTTACCAAGAAGTTAGGAGGAAATCGGTTGAATAATTTTTCCAAGTCCTTTGCCAGATTTGTCATTCGCCACAGGATAGTATTTATTCTTATTTCCTTAGTTTTGACTATTTTATTTGCATATCAACTGAGACATTTAACCCTGCAGACCAATTTAGGTGATTTTGCTCCCCAGAAACATCCCTACCTTGCAGTGCAAAGACAACTGACCCATATCTTCGGTGGATTGAATCAAATCTCTATTGCCATTGAAGTAAAAGAAGAAGATATATTTAATTATTCCACTCTCAGTAAAGTCCATAGAATCACGAAGAAATTATACCTTCTCGACGGAATAAACGCTGGTAGAGTTGTTTCCCTTTCAGCGAGGAAAATCAAGAGTGTGAAAGCGACTGATGAGGGATTTGGAGCAAGAAGACTTATGAGGTATCCGCCGAAGTCGGCTGAAGAAATGGAAAGACTGAAAGAGACTATTGTCCGGAATCCTATGGTTTATGGGCCTATTGTATCGAAAGATTTCAAAAGCACGCTAATTCAGGCTGATTTTGAATCGGATGTTTCCTCGAGAAGAATCTTTCGCCAGGTTCAACAGATTATTGAGGAAGAGAAGAATTCCAATAACAATATATACATTGGTGGAAGACCGATATTGGAAGGATGGCTTGACTTCTATACTCCCAAAATGGGGAAAATTTTTATGGGAACATTAATTGTAATGATTCTAATCTTATACATTGCTTTCCGGTCTAAGAGAGGAGTTCTCCTTCCCCTTGCTTCCAGTCTTATGGCTACTGTTTGGGGGCTGGGAATCCTTACTCTCTCAGGATATAAGCTTGGTCCAACAACCATACTTACGCCTTTTCTGGTAATGGCTTTGGGGATAAGTCACTCTGTGCAATTTATAAAGAGATATTATGAAGATGAACTGAAGCATCTTTCCAACAAAGAAGCCTCTCAGGAAACACTTCAGTCTCTCTTTGTTCCCGCCTGTACTTCCCTTGTTACTGATGGATTGGGCTTTCTTTCTCTTCTTATAGTTCCTCTGGCAATGATTAGGAGTATGGCTCTGGCTACAGGAGTAGGAGTGTTAAGTATCTTCTTCACTACTGTAACCTTTATACCTGCAGTCCTTTCTTTTCTTCCTTCTCCTAAAAGAAAGGAGGTTGAGCGAGAGGAAAAATTCAATTTGCTGAACAGGATTTTGGGAAAAGTAGCCTCTTTGAGTATACACCGCTTTTCCAGATGGGCAGTGGTAGGTATTTTCCTCGTCCTGGGAGTGGTGGGAACGATAGGTGCTTCCAGAATTGTAGTCGGGGATAATGAACCTGGTTCGGCATCTCTCTACCGCAACTCTCCCTATAATGTTGCCGAGACGATGATAAGCAATAAATTTGCCGGCTCCAGCCCATATTACGTGTTAATTGAAGGTAAAGAAGCGGAAGGACTGATAGATTCTCAGACACTTTTAGAAATGGAGTCACTTACGAATTACGTAAAGGAGAAAGTCCCTGAGGTAGGACATTCTCTCTCCTTAGTAGATTATATTAAGGGCCTTAACTTTGCAATGTTTGGCGGCAACCCCAGATATTTAAGAGTTCCTGAGAAGAGCCAAACCATAGCAGAATATCTCTTCCTCTACTCCATGACTGCATTTCCCGGTGATTTTGACCCTGTGGTTAGTCCTGATTACAAGTATGCCAACATCAAATTTGATTTGAAAGACCATAAGGCAGGGACCATAAACAAAGTACTGACTGCAACTAAAGAGTGGGTGGATAAGAATCATAAGGTTCAGAATTTTGAATTCCGTTATCCAGGAGGAGATATCGGAATTCTGGCATCTATAAATGAGATTATTAGAAAGGTCTTGCCCCAAAACATAATACAATTATCTTCAATAGTATTTATTTGTATTTGGGTTGCTTATGGGTCGTATGTTGCAGGGATTCTACTTTTGATACCTCTGGTTCTGGGGGTGCTTTTGACTTTTGGAACTCTGGGTCTTCTGGGAGTGAGCTTAACAGTAGAAACATTACCTGTAGCCGCTTTGGGAATAGGATTGGGAGTAGATTATGGGATATATGTCACCAGCCGCCTCAGGCAAGAGATGAGACAAGGATTGCCATTCAAAAGAGCAATATATACTTCTCTGGAGACTTCAGGGAAAGCTGTATTCTTTACCGGAGCAACAGTGGCTCTGGGAGTCTTCTCTTGGGTATTTTCCAATATTCGCCTGCAAGCGAGGTTGGGAGTTATTCTCGGCTCACTTCTCCTATTGAATATGCTCGGTGCATTGATTCTGCTTCCTGCTCTTATTTCTATTTTCAAACCAAAATTTATAATTCCCCCTCACCCTCCCCTCTCCCCCCAAGGGGAGAGGCAGTAATAAGGTGCAAAAAGAAAAGAGAATGTAGAAAGGAGGGTCGCTGTTCCGACGAATAAGGAGGAACGTGTTAGCGACGTTCCGATGAATGAATCGGAACAGGTCACCGACTGAAGCGAAGCGGAAGGGTCGCCGTCGCGACGAGTAAGGAGCGACAAGTCTGGCGACGGGTTCGAGATAGTGAGAACCCCGGCCGGATTGAGCGAAGCGAAAGGAGGTGAGATAAAGAGGAAAGATAGATTGGTTATTTTCTAAATTAAAACATAAAGAAAGGAGATGAAAGATGAAGTCACTAAAATTGTTTTTTCTGGTTTGCGGTCTGGCTTTGGTTTTGACTCAGCTTGCTAGTGCCATTGATAAACCGTACGAAGGAATTTCAGCCGATGAATTAATGAAGATAAAGTACTATATCAAGCACACTAAATTTGCCCAGGACTACCAGAGCACAGGCCATGTGTGGTTGATTACTAAGGGAGGTTTTAAGAGACATAGGAAATTCTTGAGGTCGCGCATCACTTTGAATAGAGAGAGCGATGGGATAGACTATAAGGATGTGGTGGCGTTCACCGAGCCACGCAACGTAAAAGGTCTGGCAATTTTAACCTGGACTTACAGCGACCCAAAAAAGGAACAAGACGTCTGGCTGTGGCTGCCCAGTTTGAGAAAGATAAGGAGAATCTCTCAGTCACAAGCAGATGATTCCTTTATGGGAACTGATTTTACTACCG
>WJOT01000082.1 GCA_009619095.1 Clostridia bacterium | reverse complement strand
TTCACCTAAATAATTGGCCCTACTCATCAGGGCAAGAGCCACTTCCCTTATTTCAACCTCTTTGGTTTGGTCAATCACTCTCTGGTAAGCATCTGAAGCAGCCATATAAAGTTTAAGTTCGGTTAAAGTATTTCCCAGGAGCAGCTCAACCTCAGGCAATAATGGATGATCTGGATAGAGTTGTTTGAATTTGATAAGTGAAGATTTTGCTTGCTGAAAACCTTCCAAATTAAAATAACACCATCCCAGCTTAAATTGAGCATTCGGTGAATAAAAATCATTGGGGTAGGAACTGACCATATCTCCATAGGCAAAACAGGCTTCCTTAAATCTTTCTTCCCTGAGGAAAGATTCCCCTATCAAATAAATTGCCCGTGGGGCAAACTCCGATTTAGGTTCAGTCTGCAAAAAAGATTGAAAGCTACTTCGTGCTTGCAGATAGTCCCCCTTTTCCAAATAAGAAGAGGCAATTTTATAAATCGCCGGACCAATTAAGCTACTTTGAGAGTAGAACTGAAGAAATCTTTCGTAGCTATGAATAGCACTGATGTAGTCTTTTGCAGCAAAGAAGGCTTCGCCTATAAGGTAGTTTACCCTTTCCTGAAGAGACGTTTCTGGATATTTATTAATAAGGTCCTTTAATTTTTCTATGCCTAAAAGAGGCTTTTTCAAACGGACCAATGATTTGGATGAGAATAAAAGAGCTTCTGGTAAATCAACTTCCTCCAGATTTTTTAAAGCTAAATCGTCCTTCCCCAGTTGGTAATTAACTAATCCAAAAATATAGTTAAACCGTTCATCTTCCTCATATGCTTGTTGCTTAGAAACTAAATTGGTAAGAATTTTTTCCGCTTCTTCAAAGCGTTGAAGAATGATGTAGCATTGTGCTTTAAGCAGTAGTCTTTCATACTGAAGATATCCTTTAGCGTATCTGGTTTCAGCTTTTTCTAAAGAGTCCAAAGCTTTTGAATAATCTTTTCTATTGTAATAGATTTCGGCAATTCGCAAGGAAGCGCTTTCCGCCTGTTTACTTGAAGAATATCGATTTACAACTGATTGAAATTTTTTTAGAGCCTCTGAAGAGGTAGGATCCAGGCTAAAGAAACATTCTCCAACCATGAATTCTGCTTCCGGGACAAGTCTATCTTTAGGATATAGTTTTATAAATGATTGGAACTGTTTGGCAGATGCTCTTTTGTTTTGCTTAAATAATTCTCCGGCTGACTGAAAAAAATCATCAGAAGAAAACTCTGGCTTACTAGATGTTAATCCATTAAGGGGGGATAAAATTGTAGCAAAAATGATAAACATAGTTAGAAGTGCTATCTTCATAAGTGCTTGCCTACTTCTTCTATCTTTGAACCAGATGTGTCCATATAGTCCTGTGATTTCAACCATTTTTTTATTGAGTATCATACTATTATTATTTTTATAATTTATAAAAAATGGAGTTTATGGTCACTATGAGTATAATACAAACTAAGACAAAGTCAAGCGGTTTTTATAGAAATTTCGGAAAACGATTTCAGGAAGGATTCTTACTTTTTACAAAGATTTGAAGGGGGTATTTCAGTGGTCCTGCGGTTGTGTGAGGGAAGGACTTAGCCCAGTTTCTCGTACGGCCTGGCTTGGGCCATTTTTTCCTGAGGCAGAAACTACCACTGGTACTGTATCCCCAGGTCATACCGTCCAACCGATTGAGATGTTGATCTGCCTTCATATTCCCAGGCAATGCGCACCAAAAAAGCACTGGAGGTTCTGTGCCGGGTTTCAATCCTACCCACGTGAGCCGAGAACCTTCTTGTCTGGTCAGGAGCGCCTGCTTCAAAGCTTTCTCTATAGAAAGAATACGAAGGAATGATGGTGAATCTGGAATTCAATATGAACCGTCCCTGTAGCAGGAACGCCGGATTCCATTCAGTCGGACCATTGTGAAAACTTGTTGCGCTGACATATGCCCGGCCAATACCCTGGAACGATCTTGTAATAGGCCAAAGGACGCCCATGGCGAAAAGATGGACATCCGTTGTTTCATAGCGGGAGAAACGGTAGTGTGGCATGATTTCTACGGTGGCAAGAGCCCGATACAGGGACCAGGAAGTGGAGAACCTGGGCGCAATCCGAGCTCCAGGACTCACACTCATTTCTCCCTCAAGCCCTGTTTTGGCACCCACACGCAGGGAACCCCCAACAGTCCCCTGAAAGTCAGATTCCTGGAAACGGCGGATCACCGTTACCCGTCCAAGTAAAGATAATCTTGGTGAAGCGGGAACCACTGCCTGCACCCATTCAGTATGGCCCAAGTCGGCATAGCTGAAATCCTCAAAAGTCACCCCAGAATCTACGCGTATCTTCTCAGCGGCCGCCATAGAATAGAAGCAAACCAAAAGCACCGCGAGACACAACGTATTAATGCGCATCTTCCAGTCCTTTCTTTTCCATAAATCACCAAACATTTTGCTTCCTTGCAAAGTCATACAGCCCTTTCAACCTGAAGAAAGCAGTCATTTGCCGATAGCCAAAATTCTCCAGGACCGCACAAAAGAGAAGCTTCAAAAGGCTACGAACTCTGGGATAGCGATGAAGTGTGAACTCTTCCAATAAGACGGCAAGCAGAGAGAGGAATATCCCCATCCATACCGCCAGGATGAGAAAGGTCACCACCGCTTCCCAATACACCGCACCCAGATAGATAGCGATGCCAAAGAGTGTATAACCGAATAATTCCACCGCCGGGCTTAGAAGCTCCACCATAAGGAAATACGGCATAGCCAGCATCCCTATGGAACCATACTTAGGATTGGCGAACATGGAAATGTTACGGTATAAGACCTGGCCAAGTCCCCTCTGCCATCTGTTTCTCTGTCTTCCCAGTATGCCCCATTTATGAGGAACCTCCGTCCAACACACGGGATCGGGGATGAAATGGATGCGGTAGCTCCTTTTTTGCTTCCTCAGCCTGCGGTGAAGACGCACCACCATCTCCATGTCTTCCCCCACCGTTTCAGTCGAATAACCACCAATATCCTTAACCGGCTGCTTTTTGAACACCCCAAAAGCCCCGGATATCACCAAAAGCGCATTCCGGGCAGCCCAGGCAACCCGACCTGAAAGGAAAGCCCTGAGATATTCGACTACCTGGAAGTTGGGGAGCCATCCTTTGGCAAGCCCTACCTCTTCTACAATCCCATTGGTAATGCGACATCCATTGGCAACGCGAACGATTCCCCCTACCGCCACCACTTCCTGGAAACGATCCATATAAGGACGAACCACCCTGACCAGGGCATCCTTTTCCAGGATTGAATCCGCATCGACGGCACAGAAGAGCGGATACTGTGAAAAATTGACCCCCACATTCAAGGGGTCCGACTTCCCCCCATTTTCTTTTTCTTTGTCCAGAACCCAAAGATTAGGATATACCCTCGACCGGTAGACCACCTTTACCGTAGCCGTAGGAATCTCCCTGTGGTAGACGTGGGCCGTACGCCTGAGAGAGAACGCTTTTTCTAGCACACCAAGAGTATTGTCTTGGGATCCATCATTAATCACAATGACTTCATACTGTGGATAGTTAAGTCCGAGCAGGGCGCGAACACTGGAGACAATACCCTTCTCTTCATTGTAGGCTGGAACCAGGATGGAGATAGGAGGTGTGACCCGTGCCTTGAGTATTTCAGAAGGTCCCCTGAATCGGAGGATCGAACGGTAATGAATAATGACAGCGCAAGAAAAGAAAAAAAGCAGCAAATAGAGTCCATTGACCACAAAAAAATAGATAAGAATGGACATCTGGAGATATGTCATCATGGAGTTGCCTCCAATTCATCAAGCCACTGAGAAGCCATATCCCTGGCGAAGCGATCCGGTGATTTGAGCGCTCTTTTGAGGGCGATTTTTCCCCTTTTTCCCATTTGACTCAACGCCTCACCCGCATTGAGCCGCACCCACCAGGCTAAATCCTCCATGCATTTTAATAGACCAGGGATGGCAGGTGTGAAACCGTTGCGTCCAAACTGCTTGGCAGCCTGGGCCCTAATCTGCCAGGCTGAATCCTCCATGCACGGGATGACACCAGACAAGCCTTTTGGATCGCCAATCGAACCTATAGCTTTGCAGGCCGCTATGCGAATCTCCAAATCTTGGGAACCCAACAGGGGCAAGAGTACTTTCAGCGTCCCTGGATCTTTGAATTCCCCCACGAGGTGGATCGCCAGCAACTGGATTTCCCATTCTGGATGTTTACAGAGATCCAGCAAAAGAGGGAGGGCCGGGGCGCCCATCTCAAAAATGAAAGCATCCATCCGTAAAGCCGCTATCTTGAAGAAATGAGACATGCTCTCCATAACCAAAGGCAAGGTGTCCACAAATCCCATGTGGCCTATCGCCCAGGTAGCTTCCAGTCGCACTTCTATATTTTTATCGCTAAGTGCCTGGATCAAATTGCTTTTGGCACGTTTAACACGCATCTGGCCAAGATCATGCGCTGATGCCGCCCTCAACCACCAAAACCAGGAACGCCTGAGAGTGCGGATTTCTTTATCGGCAATGCCGGAAAATTCATACAGTTCCGTAGCCCTTGGTTGTTGAATTCCAGAAGCCTCCTCTGACAATTCCAGAAGGATTGCTTTCAATATCACAGCATCTGCCCACCCCAAATTCTTCAGTGGAAGTTTCCCTTCAGCATTTCCTGTACGCAGGAATTCAACAGCCAGGGACATGAAAGATGCTCGTCGTTTCCTTTTATACTTATCCCAGAGCATGCCTATAACTTTTGTCACCACAAGAATAACGACTAAGGAAGTAACTATGACTGCCAGAATGTTGCTCACTAAGATGCTCAGTGTTAAAAAGGTCAACGGCCAATTAGAAACATTCACAAATCATTCACCACCCTGCTCCTATTCTTCCTCTGAAGCATCCACTTAAATCAAAGCACCCAGAAAATTCACTCCTATATTTTATTTTATTGTATTGTATATGATTTTTATTATTTAGTCAATTGTTTGATACTTCAATTAAACTAAAGCGGGAGTCCATCGAACCTATACATTATGGACGGTAAGATAAGATTAGATTCTTAGGATGGGGCTCTACGAATTTTGAGTGGGAACTTTAATAATATCTTGGAGTTAGGTAGGACTTAATTTTGCCTTTTTAATTTTTTGTTACCTATTCTTGATTTCGCTAAATATGTCTCTATGCTACTAGATTGGCCTGCATAACATAGGAAATAAGCGGGAAGAATAGCGGGCTTGCAACAGGCCGCTATTTCGACTCGCTAAATTGACTTGTTAAATTTATATTACTTAAAACGATTAACATCTAATATTTTTTTATCTCTATCTCTTATTATTACATAAGGAGTTCCACCTTTTATGCCCGCAGGGAGTGTGCCAGATACCATCCAATTCCCATCAGCAAAATCTGCTTTATATGGTTTATATTTATCATGGTCACTATATCTTTGTTTTATTTCTTGTGAGGCAATTTTTACAACTTCCGTTTCCGATAAATTGGTTTTTCCATTTTTCATATTAAAATCCTTTCCCTTTTCAAAATTACAACCCAGCAAAAATATAAAAAATATACATACACAAAATCTTTTCATACTTTTATATCCTATCTTTACTATTCTATCTTTAATCTAACAAGGGAAATATTTAATCATGTACCCAAAACTTACGTATTTTTTTAGTTTTAATATTATTTTTCCCAAGCCTTGATTTGATGGTATTTGTCATATCTTCAATTTCCTTATAGAAAGAAAATATTTCTTTTGTGCTAATTTTATTTTTTAATACCCTATCGAAAAAATTAATATTTTTTGCGCTATCGTAAACAATTCCAAAATCTTTTTTTAGCCTATCGCAAATAGTCGAACATAACATGCCAATACAAGAGGGATTTTTTAGGTGCCCTAGCATGCACCCTTTTTCTAAACTAAGATATTTACAAATATTTTTGTCTGTATGTTTTTGAGAAACTCGCCTTCTAGCCTTTTCGAAAATCTCGCCAATATTATTTTGAGGGATTTTGTGACCATGCCAATTATAATCACAGCATCCAGCAGGTTTTTTATGGCAATAATCTTTACAGAATTTTCTTGTGTAAAAGAATAGTTCGTTTATCTTAGATTCTGCTCGTATATACTTGTTAAGTACTTCTGCAGCTTTTTTATTCGCAGGAAGATAAAATTTCCGCATTAAATTTTTTTCTCCAATTCTCACACTTTTTCCAGAAAATAGAAATAGGGACAGCGACCATTTTCTACTTATTTCTTCGGACTGCCGCGTAGTAAAGGTCTTAATCTTCTATCGAACAGTTTTTCAATCTTTGTCGTAAAAGTACTATTGCGCAACGGCCTTCCGTACGTTAAGAAAAATGGTCGCTGTCCCTATTTTTAAATTGGCTCCCCGCGAGGGGTAAAAATCCGAACTTTTTCCCTCACCTTCATTCTTGGCCTTTTAAATACAAGGAAAAACAAGCGATTTCCGCTATTTTACTGCCTTAAGAACGGAATCGTGCACTTTGGCCCGTTCCCTCAGAGCCAAGGAAAAAGCCCCGGAT
>WJOT01000029.1 GCA_009619095.1 Clostridia bacterium | reverse complement strand
GTTCGTTAGTGAAATTCTCAAGCGTGAGCTTAATGTGCCTATAGTTACCACTCAAAATAATGCTACTCGTAGACATCCCCAGACAGTATGCGAAAGCGACCTGGAATTGAGAAAGAAGTTTGATTTGATAGTGGACAGTGTGGTTAAAGATGTTGATAAGTCAAAGTTGAAGTATGTAAAGCCAAATTATGGTTTCTGGGGAGTCCCTCCCAATGATTTCAGCATACTTGACCTATTTCCTAAAGAGACCCATGTTTTCGGCTGGGCAAGGTGTATGGAAGCAAGAGTTCCCGCAGACCTGGAGTTAGAAACTATGGTAAGGGAGGACCTGCCTACGGTATTCTATGCACAGGCTTTCTGTAGCAAGAACTCCTTAGCGAAATATCTGGCAAAAAAGCATAATGGACTTTATGTTGAAGTTGACGATGTTCTCGATAATTCCGTAAAAAGCAAAATCGAAGCCTATCTCTTATTAAACAAGTAAGAAAAGGGACATTTTTTGTGGGGGTGGCATTTATGCGGCCTGCTGAATGGAGTGAGGCGATATGCTTTTAGGCGATGTGGGAACCAGTTATACCAAGATATTAGATGTAGAAAAAGATGAGTATAGAGTTATGAAGACTCTCGACTTGCTTAAGAGTGACTTAAGATTCGATATAGCCTGCGGGCATAACGCGAAATTGAAAGCAGATAGAGTAGCCAATGAATTGGTTGCTCTGGAAAAGGGTAGCAGGAGATTGATTGGAAACGGGAATTTTCTGGTGGTGGATGTGGGAAGTAGGGACATCAAATATGTAAAAATGAAAAGTAGTAAATATGAGGAGATGGATTGGAACGCTCTCTGTGGAGCAACTTTAGGATTTTCTATTGAGCTTCTGGAGAACCATTTTAATGTAAAGACATCAGAGATAGAGAAAACTTCTCAGTCCCTGGGAGTGACTTGTGGAGTTTTAGGTATGGCTAAAATTTTCGATAAGATTTCAGAAGGGTATGAGATAAATGATGTTCTGGCAAGCTTTGTCAAAGGAATAGCAGAGAACGTCTATAAATTCATAGATGAACCTGAATTTTTCTATTTAAGTGGAGGGTTATGTAACAACAGTCTATTTATCAAAAGTTTTCAGTGCAAGGTTAAACCTTTGGGAAGGTTTGTTCTTTTAGAAGGATTAAGAGAGATTGGGGATAGTGGAGTTAGATAGTATGCGTTTTGGATTTCACATCTGGATCGGTGAAGGATTCTCTAAGGTGCCTGAACTGGCACGCAAGAGAAGAGCCAGGACAATCCAATTCTTTTCTCGCAACCCCAGAACATGGGCGGTTTCTCTTATCCCCGAAGAGGAAGTCAAAAAATTTAAAGTAGGAGTAGAAACACTGGGAATTAAGCCCTTATTTCTCCATATGCCTTATCTTCCCAACTTAGCCTCTCCCAGGCAAGATTTTTATCTTAAATCAATCGATGCACTGAGTATAGAATTGGAGAGAGCAGAAATACTCGGCGCCCGATTTCTAATTACCCATATAGGAAGTCGCGGGGAAGCAAGTGAAGCAGAGTCCATAGAAAGACTGATTAAAGCAATAAACTACTCTCTGGATAGAGTCCGAAACAAAGTAACTATAGTTGTTGAAAATACTGCCGGACAGGGAAAGCAGATTGGGTATAAATTTTCACAAATTAAAACTGTTATTGCTGGAATAGAAAATGGAGAAAGAATTGGGGTCTGCCTGGATACAGCACATGCGTTTCAGGCGGGATATGACCTTTCCCAGAGAGATGGTCTGGAGAAAACTTTAGAAGAATTCGAAAGACTCATTGGATTTGATAAATTGAAACTTCTTCATCTCAACGATTCCAAAACTCCTCTCGGTTCCCGGGTAGACAGGCATTGGCATGTCGGCGAGGGATACATAGGGAATGAAGGGTTTAAAAACATCGTGAACCATCCAAAGTTATTCCATTTTCCCGGAATCATGGAGACACCCTACAAGAGAGAAGAAGACGACATCAGAAATATGTCGAAAATAGAAAGTCTTGTATCCCCCACCCCTCTCTTCTAAAGGGGAGGATATATCGAAGGAACCCCCTCACCCTGACCCTAAGGGGAGAGAGGACAAAGTGAGTGACTGTTTGTCACAAGGAGAATAAGATGGCTAAAAAAGGAAAGATTGCAATTATTCCAATTAAGGGAATGGTTATTTCTGAGGAAGGCCCTTCTTCGCCTTTTCCTCTCCTGGCTATGACCAGAGCAGTATCCTCAGCTGAAATAATCCCCCTAATTGAAAGTGTAAAGAAGAATCGCCGGATTAAAGGTTTGATTCTGGAAATAAATTCTCCCGGAGGAAGACCTTTCCCCTGTAAAGAGATTGCAGAATGTATCAAAAATCTGGGAAAACCCACGGTAGCCTGGATAAAAGAATATGCTGCTTCTGGTGGCTACTGGATTGCCTCATCTTGCGACAGTATTGTAGCTGACCGCTTAAGTACCCTGGGGAGTATTGGTGTGGCGTCCATTCGACCCGACTTCTCTGAGCTGATGAAAAAGTTCGGGATAGACGTGGAGACAATGGCCTCAGGTGTCTACAAGACATTTGGCATACCTTATAAGAAGTCGACCCCGAAAGAGAAAGAGTTGCTAAAAGAAGAACTCGATACCATTTACAAAAATTTCATAGAAGAAGTCACCAAGAACAGAAAACTAAGCGAGGAAGTAGTAAAAGAAATATCCACGGGAAAGATTTACTTAGGGGAAGAGGCAAAAAAGCTTGGTTTAATAGATTTTCTGGGGGGAAAGACTAAAGCAATAGAACTTATTATGAAAAAGACAGGAATTGAAGTATACAGGATTGTAGATTACGCCAAAAAGATGAGGAGACCTTTAAGCTTTCTGAAGAGAATATTTGGATAAAAAAGGGGGCAACTCTATTTTTCTCTTTCTTCAAAAAAGAGAGTTGACCCCATTTTCTTGACCCCATTTCCAAAAAAGAGAGTTGACCCCATTTTTTATGAAAGGTTTAATTCTGACTGCTGGTATTGGTAAAAGACTTCGGCCACTGACTAATTCTCTTCCTAAATCTTTAATCCCTGTGGCAGGGAGACCGATGATTGAGTACAGCCTTAGAGGTTTCGGGAAGGCAAAAATTGGTCAAGTAGGTATTGTTGTCTCTCCGGAGGATTATAAAACCATTTCTGAAAGATTGGGTGATGGGCACCAATGGAATATGAAGCTCACCTATATAGAACAGGAGAGACCATTAGGCACAGGAGATGCAGTGGCAAAAGCTCAAGGGTTTGTCGGTGAAGATAATTTCTTGTTAGCTTATTGTGACCTTGTTTCCTTTTATGACTTCACAAATCTCATCGAGTCCCATCTAAAATTTCGTCCTCTGGCGACTCTCCTTATTAATAAAGAAGAGAATTCTGAGATCACAGGTCAGGTGGTTTGGGAAGGAGATTTGGTCAAAAAGATAGTGGAGAAGCCAAAGGACAAAATTTCTGATTATGGAATAAGTGGGCTATTAATTATTGAGCCCGATATCTTTAAAGCCATCCCACATATCAAACCGTCAGCAGTGGGAGAATACTACATTGGAGATGCCTTACAGTATTTAATAGATAAAAAATTTGAAGTACGTTACCGAAAGATTGATACCTGGCGGGTCAATGTGAACTCTCTTGAAGATATCAAGAAAGCTGAGGCTTTAATTCTAAAGAATCGAAGTCAGAAGGAATTATAAGGTTTCCTGAAAAATTCTTTTTTATCTCGTTTTCTATTTCTTCCATTTTAAATTCGATTTCAGTAAGAAAATGAATAGGAACGAGGGTCTTAACTTGAGCTTCCTCGGCAATTTCTCCTAAAGCCAGAGCTGAGGTGTGCATTTCTTCAAGCTCTTTGGCAAAGCGTGATGGACAGGCGCAGTCGTGTATGAGATAATCGGCATCTTTTGCTTCCTCAACAATTGTGCGGCTAAAAGCTGTATCTCCTGAGTAGACACAGGTGAGTGGGGGATTTTTAAGACAGATTTTGAGTCCTATAGAATCAGGAGTATGCTTTACTGGAAAAGAGGAGATGAGGGTCTTTTCCCTTTGGAAAAAGAGAAAATTGTCCTTATCAGCTGGTATGGTCTGGAAAGAAACTTCAGGAAACTTCTCAGGGTCTTCAAGCCGGTGAAAAGAGATAAGTCCTCTGATAAGAAGGAGGCATTCCTGGGTAGCAAAGATATTTACTTTATTTCCTAACCTGTACTGGGAATGTAAGAGAGAAGGTACTCCATAGATATGGTCAACATGAGTATGGGTTAATATGAGGTTAGAAATTTCGCGATAATCGAAACCCAGTTTAGCAAGTTTTGTCACAGGACTTCCGGGACAGTCTATAAGAAATTTCTCTCCGGAATCATCCATAAAAAGCAAGGAAGTATTATCTCTTTGGGCTGAGGCTACTGCCCCAGCAGTACCTAAAAATATTATTTTTGCCATTTTATATCACGGGGATATGATATAGGAAATATTTTCAATTGTCAACAATTTTATGGAGTAGCTCCGATCCATCGGAGCGTCAAGGAGTAGCAGACTTTAGTCTGCGTATTATAAGGAGTAGCTCTAATTCATCCAGCCCCTGCTCTCAGGGGCGGGATTCATCGGAGCGTAATTTAGGAACGAGATGAAGAAGAACATTCTCTTCACCGGTAGACCCGGTGTGGGAAAGACCACAGTTATTATGAAATTGATTAGCGGGTTGAAAGAAGTGGGAGGATTCTATACTGAGGAGATTCGCCAGCAAGGGGAGAGGAAAGGATTCAGGATTATTACTCTCAGGGGTAAAAAGGGAATCTTAGCTCATAAAGCTTTAAACAGCCCTTATCGAGTGGGGAAATACGGAGTTAATATTGAAGATTTAGAGAATATTGCCGGGAGGAGCATTTCTTTTGCTGTAAATGATGATAAGAAAAAGATTATCCTCATCGACGAGATTGGAAGGATGGAACTCTATTCTCCTAAATTTCAGGAAGCAGTAATTAAAGCACTCGATAGCTCCAAAAGAGTAATCGGCACACTCCAGGAAAGACACAATAAGTTTATTGATGCCATTAGAAAAAGAGAAGACGTAGAACTCATTGAGGTAACTTTAGAAAATCGAAAGATATTGCCAGAGGAGTTGAAAAAGGAACTCTTGGACGCAGACTAAAGTCTGCTACTCCTTGACGCTCCGATGAATCGGAGCTACCAAATACTAAAAGATGAGAGTTATTGGTTTATTAACAGATTTTGGATTAAATGATAATTTCGTGGGAGTTATGAAGGGAGTAATATATCGTATTAATCCCCAGGCAAAAATTGTTGACCTCTGCCACGAAATAGAATCCCACAATATCCACGATGCAGCATTCCTTTTGAAAAGCTCCTACCCATATTTCCCTGAAGGCACGGTCTTCCTCATAGTGGTCGACCCCGGAGTGGGAAGTGAGCGGAAATCTGTAATAGTGGAAACAGAAAAGTATATCTTTGTAGCACCCGATAACGGAGTTCTATCTTTTCTCGCAGAAAGAGACATAAAAAGAATTATCCAGATAACCAATGAAGAATATTTTCTGAAACCAGTGTCTCGCACTTTTCATGGCCGGGATATTTTTGCTCCGGTAGCAGCACATCTTTCCAGAGGAGAAAAAATAGAGAAATTTGGCACAGCGATAAAAAAGATAAAAAAACTAAAATTTTCTGAGCCTCAAATAAAAAACAATCGTCTAATGGGTGAGGTTATGTATGTCGACCATTTTGGAAACTTGATTACCAATATTAACCAGGATGCTTTTCTCCGATTCATTGAGGGCAATAAGTTCCAAATAGTCATAGGGAAAGCAAAGATATCAAAAATTAGTTCTTCCTATCAAGAAGAGAAAAAAGGTCTACCCACTGCCATATTTGGCAGTTTCGATAATTTGGAGATTTCGCTTTATGGAGATGATGCCTCACAGCGTTTGAATTTAAATAAAGGCAGTAAAATTTACATAGAGAAAAGAACCACTTAATCATATTGGGGAGGTAGTTAAAATGGAAATTGTGGGAATAATCGCTTTTATAGCCGTTCTCCTTTTAGGGATTATCTCACCCTTTTTCGGACTGCCGGGAACCTTCATTATTGTTGCTGACTCCCTGGTTTATGGATTAATTACCCGTTTTCAAAAAATAACAGTCTGGTTCTTACTTCTCCTCTTGGGATTGGCAGTTGTGGGTGAAATTTTCGAATTCCTTTCCAATATTTTTGGGGCAAAGCATTATGGCGCCTCAAGATTGGGTTTGATAGGTGCTTTTTTAGGAGGCATTGTCGGTATTTTTATAGGTAGTTCTTTCCTGCCTATTCTCGGTCCCTTGGTGGGCGGATTAGTAGGTGCATTTGTGGGAGCTTTCCTTTTTGAACTGTTCAAGAAAGAGGGTTCCAAAAGAGCTATTACTGCTGGACTGGGTGCTTTTCTGGGAAGAGTGGCGGCAATTTCAGTAAAAGTATTCATCACTATTATAATGACCGTCCTGATTTTAACGAAAGTTTTTTAAGGGAAGAAACTATGCTTCAGTACATTGTTCGCAGACTGTTGTTCATGATTCCGCTCCTCCTGGGAATTACAATCATTACTTTTGTAATCGTTCATCTCTCCCCCGGAGGACCTGCCGATATGCTGACTGGACTCAGCCCCAAGGTTAGTGCTGAGGCTAAAGCCCGTCTCCACTCCTTATACGGGTTGGATAAACCGCTCCACGTCCAGTATTGGCTCTGGCTAAGTCGGTTAGTGCGCTTCGATTTTGGAAGGTCTTTTAAAGACGGACGCCTGGTGATTATAAAAATTTTGGAGAGGCTTCCGGCAACTTTATTATTAAACGTCCTTTCCTTACTTCTCATCTTTTTTATTGCCCTGCCCATAGGGGTTATCTCTGCAGTGAGACAAGATTCATTTTTTGACAAGGGGATGACAGTATTTGTTTTCTTGGGTTTCTCCGTGCCTGCTTTCTGGCTCGCCTTGCTTCTAATGGTACTTTTTGGCGTTGTTCTGGGATGGCTTCCCATTTCAGGTATGCATTCCGTTAATTTCCCTTATTTTTCTTTCTGGGGAAAGCTTTGGGACATCATTAAACATTTAATCTTACCTGTTTTTGTTTCTGCTTTTGGCGGACTGGCATATTTATCCAGATATTCGAGAACATCTATGCTAGAGGTACTCCGCCAGGATTATATCCGCACCGCCCGCGCCAAAGGATTGTCCGAGAAGAAGGTGATATATAGACATGCCCTACGTAATGCTCTAATTCCCATTGTTACTCTTTTAGGACTATCACTTCCCGCTTTAATTGGAGGCGGATTTATTTTTGAAACCATTTTCGCCTGGCCGGGAATGGGACGCCTCGGTTATCAGGCGATTATGGCCAGAGACTATCCGGTAATTATGGGTGTGGGAGTTATTGCTGCTCTTCTCACTCTATTGGGCAATCTAATCGCCGATATAACTTATGCTTTTATCGACCCCCGCATTAGATATCGATAGGAAGGAAAATAGATGTGGAAGATTTTCTGGAAAAGATTTAGAAGGAATAAGTTGGCTATGTTGGGAGCTCTCATTATTTTCTCCTTAGCACTGGTAGCAGTTATTGCTCCTCTCATTGCCCCTTTCAGTCCTCACCATCAGGATATTCTCCACAGGTTAGAACCACCTTCTACTAAACATCCTTTAGGAACCGATGATCTGGGAAGAGACCTTCTCTCCAGAGTAATCTACGGGACTCGAATTTCACTTCTTGTGGGATTTGTAGCAATAGGAATTGCCATTATAATCGGAAGTATTCTCGGGCTTCTCTCCGGATACTTTGGAGGCTGGCTCGATACTGTAATTATGAGATTTGTAGACATAATGCTCTGCTTTCCCACATTCTTTTTAATCTTGATGGTAATCGCCTTCCTTGAGCCTAATATCTGGACTGTAATGGTAGTTATCGGGTTGACAGGATGGCCTGGTTTAACCAGACTCGTCAGAGGTGAATGTCTTTCAATAAGGGAGAGAGGGTTCGTTCAGGCAGCCAAGGTATTAGGTTTGTCAAACACAAGAGTGATGTTTGTTCATCTATTGCCCAATGTAATGGCCCCCATTCTGGTTACAGCCACATTAGGGATTGGCGGAGCAATTTTGACTGAATCGGCTTTGTCCTTTCTTGGTCTGGGCGTCCAGCCGCCAACTCCCAGTTGGGGTAATATTTTAACTGCAGGCAAAGATTATATTACTGTGGCGTGGTGGCTTTCTCTCTACCCCGGCCTGGCAATTCTTATCACCGTTCTGGCTTATAACCTCCTTGGCGAAGGATTGCGCGATGTCCTCGACCCCAGAATGATGGCAGAATAAGTAAAGCTTTCGCTTTACACTCCAAAATTATTTAGTCTTTTGGAGTGTCCCGATAAGTCGGGACCCTTAAACAGAAGGATGTGTGAATAGGAAAAAATAGCAATGGAAAAAATTTTAGAAGTCAAAAATCTTTCCGTCGAGTTTTATAAAGGAGGAAAAGTTATCCAGGCACTGAGAGATACTTCGCTCACTCTGAAAAGGAACGAAGTCTTAGGTATAGTTGGTGAATCTGGCTGCGGAAAGAGCACGCTTGCTCTGTCCATACTGAAATTAATTCCGGAAAAGGAGGGCAGGGTTATCTCGGGCGAAATCCTTTTTAAGGGAGAAGACCTCCTGAGGTTATCCGACGAGAAATTACTCCAGATAAGAGGAGATAGAATCTCTATCATTTTTCAAGACCCCTTTACTTCTCTAAATCCCGTATTCAAAATAAGTAAGCAGATTGCTGAATCTCTCGTTCTTCACAAGAAAGAGAACTTGTCTACTCAGCAAATGGAAAAAGAGGTAATCGAACTCCTTGAGCTGGTTAAGCTACCCAAGCCAAAAGATACGATGTTGTCCTATCCGCATCAGCTAAGTGGAGGAATGCAACAGAGAGTAATGATTGCCATATCTCTCTCTTCCAATCCAGAAATTTTAATTGCTGATGAACCAACCACAGCGCTCGATGTCACTATTCAAAAAGAGATACTAAACCTTCTAACTGAACTACAAAAGAAACTGGGACTTTCAGTAGTCTTGATTACTCACGATTTTGGCATAGTTGCCCAGACCTGTCAGAGGGTCTCAGTTATGTATGCGGGAATTATAGTTGAGGAAGCGTCAACTTCTGAAATTTTTCATAATCCTCTACATCCTTACACTAAAGGGCTTTTAGAGTCTCTTCCCTCAAGAGAAGAACTGCCAAGTTCTTCCCAGGGTAAGAAGAGAAGACTCAAAGCAATCCCCGGACAAGTCCCTGACCCCAGTAATTTACCTTCAGGGTGCAAATTTCATCCCAGATGTCCAAAAGTTATTGAAGACTGCAAACCCGAGGAGCCAAGACTCAGGGAGATAGTCAAAAATCACTGGGTAAGATGTATTCGTGCCGTCTATTAGACGGCACCATATTTATCCCCTCGGGGGAGACGGTAACATATTTACCCCCTCTCCCCTTGGGGGAGAGGGGAAGGGTGAGGGGGAAGAAGATTAGGGTGAAGGAGTTATGTTAAAAGTTGATAATCTGAAAAAGTATTTCCCTGTAGAGCGAGGAGTGTTCAGGAGAGTTATCGATTACGTACGAGCTGTTGATGGTATCTCCTTTGAAATCAAAAAAGGAGAAGTCTTTGCTCTGGTAGGGGAATCCGGCTGTGGCAAAACCACCACAGCAAAGCTGATTGTGGGGCTATTTGAACCCACAGATGGAAAAATTTTTTTCCACGGCAAAGATATCTCTTTACTGAAAAGAAAAGAGCTAGCTCGAAAAATACAGATAATCTTCCAGGATCCCTTTGCCAGTCTCAACCCCAGGCTCACAATAGGAACTATTGTTGGAGAAGCAGTTAAACATAGATTAGAAGCTACTGACGAGAAAGTAAAAACCAAGAAAATAAAAAAGGAAACAAGAGAACTTTTAAATCGAGTGGGATTGCCAGTTAATATTTTAAATGAGTATCCCCATCAGTTCAGTGGAGGTCAAAGACAGAGAATCGGCATTGCCAGGGCACTGGCTATGCAACCGGAATTGATTGTCGCAGATGAGCCCGTATCTTCTTTGGATATTTCTGTTCAGGCTCAGATTCTAAATCTTTTGCTCGATTTGAGGGATTCTCTGGATTTATCTTATCTTCTTATCGCTCATGATTTGAACGTCGTGCGGTTTTTAGCTGACAGGGTAGCGGTAATGTATCAGGGAAAAATTGTAGAAAGGGGTTCTATCAGGAATGTATATGAAGACCCCCGTCATTCCTATACAAAAAAGTTGCTTGAAGCAATTCCCACTCTGGAGACTGAAACCATAAAATAAGGAGGTGGGATAAGAAATGCCACCAAAGGAAAATGATAGAAGGAAGAAGATTGAGAAATTATCCCGTAAGGAGAGATTGGGAAGAGGGTTACTTAAGATTGGTGAGATAGCCAATCTGGCAGGAGTAACTACTTCTCTCATAAGGTATTACACTGACATTGGCTTATTAAGAGTAGCCAGCTATACCAAGGGTGGCTATAGGCTCTACGACAGGGAAGAGACTATAAGAATTATTCGACACGTAAAACCATCTGTGGAGAGACGACGCACCTTAAAAGAAATCAAAGAGAATTTAGAGAAAGGCTCAAAGAAATAGAAGCCTTATCAAAATCGGAGTTTGAAGTCCTCCCGAAAGGGAGGTTCGGGCGACCACAAGGGTCGCCCCTACGCGATTCGCAAGGAGTCCAGAATTTTCAGAGAGCTTCTAACGCATGCACTGAAATGGAAAAATTGCTGAAACTGATATTAAATTTTGCAAATAAATCTAACAGAAAAATATTTCTGGTGGGTGGTTCCCTAAGAGATTTACTATTGGGAAGGGAGACCGGGGATTTTGATTTTGTTCCTGAAGGAGATGCTGAGAAGTTCGCCAGGAATTTCGCCAGTGAAGTGAGAGGCAGTTTTGTTCTTCTGGATGAGAAAAACAGGATTTATCGGGTAGTAAAACAGAAAATATCCAGGAAGAAAGATAAACAGATATTCAATTTAGACTTCTCTCAAATGCGCGGAAAAGAAATAAAAGAAGACCTTTTACTAAGAGATTTCACCATCGATGCAATGGCTGTGAGATTAGACCAAATAGAAGGAAGCCTCAGAACCTTAAAACGGGCGAAACTCCTGTCCAGGTTAATTATAGACCCTTCTGGCGGGATAGGAGATTTGAAAAAGAGAATAGTAAGGAGAACTTCTCGCAAAATTTTTGACGATGACCCCTTGAGATTACTCCGCGGATATCGCCTGGCAGCGACCTTGGAATTTGCTATAGAGAAAAAAACAAAGGATGAAATTAAAAAGAAGGTCGATTTAATTAAAAGCGTAGCCAGAGAGAGAATAAGAGACGAATTGTTCAAGATTCTCTTTGCACCTCAAAGTTATCGATATCTTCAAAGACTGCACAGAATAGGACTTTTGAACAGGATCATTCCTGAAATAAAAATAATGAAGGAGAAACCTGGAAATTATTACCACCGGGAAGGGCTGTGGGGACATTCCCTGGAGACTCTCAAATCCTTGGAAGAGATTTTTGCTGACCTGGTCAAGCTCTTTCCCCGGATGTCTAGCAAGATAATAACCCATCTCGATGAGAAAATATTTGGTGAAGTAGAAAGAAAATCTCTTTTAAAGTGGGCAGCAATTTTTCACGACATCGGTAAGCCAAAAACACTAAGGAGGGAAGAGGGAAGAGTTCGGTTTTTTGGTCACGAGGAAAAGGGAGCCTCACTGGTTATGGAAATTATGCAGAGGCTTAAATTCAGTAATAAAGCAATCAAAATTGTAGAGAAAACGGTTAAGCACCATATGCGTCCCGGTAACTTGAATGAAGCTCCTCGGTTGACCGATAGAGCAATCCATCGCTTTTTTAGAGACCTTTCTGAAGAAGGAGTGGACACTCTTCTTCTCTCTCTGGCAGACCGCTATTCTTATCGAAAGATTCTACCTGAGCGAGATAAAAAGTTTGCCATAGAAATAAGTCGAAAGTCCATAAGGAAACATGAACAGACTGTTAGAAAAATGTTAAACAAGTACTACTACCATAAAGAACGAATCTTGCCTAAACCTCTTGTTCGAGGAGATGAGATTATGAAAAGTTTTAATCTTCCTCAAGGTCCTTTGATTGGCAAGTTATTGAAAAGAGTAGCAGAAATCCAGGCGGGAGGAAAATTAAAAAATAAAGAGGAAGCTCTCCAGTTTTTGAAGAAGACATTAAAAGAGGAGAAGTTGTGAAATTATCAGTTATCATGCCAGTTTTTAATGAAGAAAGTACGATACTAAACATCATCGACAGAGTAAAAAAAGTAAATATTGATAAGCAAATTGTTATAGTTGATGACGGTTCCACTGACAGGACGAGAGAAATATTGGAAAAATTGAGGGATGAAAATATAAGAGTAATTTACCATACGAAAAACCAGGGAAAGGGAAGTGCAATAAGGACAGCGATTCCCTACCTTGAGGGAGAGGTAACAATCATACAGGATGCTGATTTAGAATATGACCCCGAAGAGTACCACAAATTGATGAGACCAATTCTGGATGGAAAAGCCAAGATTATTTATGGTTCCAGATTTCTACAATTTAACAAACTTATTTACTTGCGTTACCTTTTAGGCAACAAGTTTTTGACCTGGTTAATCAATATATTATACCGTTCCAGGATTACTGATTCATATACCTGCTATAAGGCTTTTGAAACTAGCGTTCTAAAAAATTTGACATTGCAAGCAAAAAGGTTTGAATTTGAAGCCGAAGTTACAGTTAAGTTGCTGAAGAGAGGTTACGAGATTCGTGAAATCCCCATATCGTATTCTCCCAGAACATTAAGAGAAGGAAAGAAAATCAACTGGAAAGATGCTCTTTTAGGCATTTTAACTATACTTAAATATAAATTCAGCAAATGAGGGTTCTAACCATTTACTTGACAAAAGGGTCTTTTTGGAATAAAATTCTGTTAATTAAAGTAGTGGTAGCGACGAATAAGGAATGACCAGCGAGCGAAACGAGGGAAAGACACGGGTGCGAGATGGTGAGCACCCGGGGAATTGAAGCGGGCGTAATTCAGTGGTAGAATGCAACCTTCCCAAGGTTGACGTCGTGGGGTGCCGGTCGCGACGAATAAGGAGCGACGACCGAGCGAAGCGAGGAAAAGGCACGGGTGCGAGATGGTGAGCACCCAGGGAATTGAAGCGGGCGTAATTCAGCGGTAGAATGCAACCTTCCCAAGGTTGACGTCGTGGGTTCGAGTCCCATCGCCCGCTCTGACCCAGCTTCAATTCGAGTCCCATCGCCCGCTCATAAGTTGTAGCTGCAGAGCGATAGCTCTGCCAATGGATGCAAAGCTTACGCTTTGCTGCTACATTTTTGAGGAAATATTTTGAAAAATCTATACGTAGACTTGCATATACATAGCACATTTTCTGACGGGGCTTTTACTCCAGAAGAAATTGTTAAGCATGCCAGCAAGGCGGGTTTGGCTGCCATATCTATTACTGACCACGACAATACTGATGCTACCCCCTCGGCTATTAAGGCGGGAAAAAAATTGGGAGTAGAAATCGTTCCTGGAGTGGAACTGAGCGTCGAGCCGGAGTCTCCTCGAGATGAAGAGATACACATTCTGGGATACTATATCGATTGGCAAGATGAGAATTTTCAGGAGAAACTCCGCCATTTCAGGGAAGCACGCCGCAAGAGAGCCTACAAGATTTTAGAAAAACTGGACCGTCTGGGAGTTAAGATTGATCCCCAACAATTATTTGAGTTCGCTGGCAAAGGTTCTGTTGGTAGAATGCATGTGGCGAAAGTTTTAAAAGAAGAAGGATTTGTTAACTATCTCCAGGAAGCTTTCGACCGCTATTTAGCTTATGGCAAACCAGCCTACGTTCCTAAGTTAAGATTGCCCTCTCAAGAAGCACTTGACCTGATCTCCCGGCTTGGAGGAATCTCTGTTATCGCCCATCCTATATATGGAGGAAACAGCAAGGAAATAATTCAAAAACTCAAAGGTTTTGGATTAGATGGAATTGAAGGTTACTATACTAAGCATTCTTCTGAAGATGTAAAGAGATTTCGGAGTTGGGCCAAGGCGTTTGGTCTTCTAATTACTGGAGGCTCCGATTGTCACGGAGAGATATTGGATGAGGAAATTCTGATAGGAAATCAGAAAATTCCCTATGATGTTCTATCACAGTTAAAAGAATATAGGAAGACGAAATTAGGAAAGTGCTTGACAGAGGAAGGGCATACATAGTAGAATAAATCAAAGATTTTTTATGTAAATAGGGGAAGTCCGTGAAAACCGGACACTGCCCCGCAACGGTGAGCTTCTTAACAGAAGTAAGTCCGAGAACCTGTTTGCAATATAGTGCCTTCGCGGGAGGGTTGGCCGAATTCATAAGGCTTCAGTCCCAACTTTCAAGTGAAGGTTGGGTTTTTTAATTTATGGAGAAATATATATGGGCAGGTTAATCCTTATCTTAGGTGGAGCACGCAGTGGGAAGAGCAGTTTCGCTGTTACCCAGGCCAAGAAGTTATCATCTGGACAATCTGGGGTAGTTTATGTCGCCACTGCTTTTGCCCTCGATGAAGAGATGAGAAAAAGAATAGAGAGACACAAGAAAAGACGTCCCGCTTCCTGGAAAACTATAGAAGAAAGAAAAGATATATCAAAAATTTTGGCTAAATTAGGAAAAGCCAGTATAGTAATAGTCGATTGTTTAACTATCTTAATTTCAAATCTTCTCCTTTCCGGAGAAAAAGAAGCAGCAACTTTGAAGAAAATTAAAGAGTTCTTCAAGACTCTCAAGAAAAGAAACCTTACCACTTTAATAGTTTCTAACGAGGTAGGGATGGGAATTGTTCCAGAAAATAGATTAGGTCGCAATTTTAGGGATATCGCCGGGCAAACCAACCAGATAGTTGCTAAGCTGGCAGACGAAGTATACTTGCTGGAGGCAGGGATTCCCGTTAAGATAAAGGGGTAAAAATGGAAAGAATTCAAAAAGTTATTGAAAAGATTGGGCCAATCGACCAACAAATGATGGAAAAAACGCAAAAGAGATTAGACCTTCTCACCAAACCCAGAGGGAGTTTAGGAAGACTGGAAGAGCTGGCAAAAATTGTGGTAGGAATCAAGAGAGAAGATAGTCCCAATTTGAAGAATAAAGTGATATTTACTTTAGCCGGAGACCATGGAATCGCAAGAGAAGGAGTGAGTGCCTTTCCTCAGGAAGTCACCAGCCAGATGGTTTACAACTTTTTACGGGGAGGAGCAGGAATTAATGTTCTCGCTCGCCACATAGGTGCGAGAGTGGTAATAGTCGATATGGGAGTTGCCTGCGACTTAAAACCCCACCCCAATCTTATAATCAGAAAAATAAATTATGGAACTAAAAACATAGTAAAAGAACCGGCGATGAGCCGGGAAGAGGCAATAAGGTCAATTAATGAAGGAATCGAAATTGTGGAAAAAGAATTGGAGAGAGGCATAGATATTATTGGCACAGGAGATATGGGAATTGGGAATACTTCCTCTTCCAGTGCAATTATCGCAGCTATAACCAAGACATCTGTAGAAGAAATTACCGGCAGGGGGACAGGAATAGATGACTTTAAACTTAAGCGTAAAATAGATGTTATTGAGAAGGCATTAGAAACCAATAGACCAGACCCCAATGACCCGATCGATATTCTATCTAAAGTGGGAGGGTTTGAAATCGGGGGACTACTGGGAATTATGCTTGCCGGTGCTTCTCACAGGATTCCCGTGGTTATCGACGGATTCATCTCCGGGACAGCAGCTCTTCTGGCAGTAGAGATAGAACCGAAAGTTAAGAGTTACTTGATTCCCTCACATTGTTCAGCAGAAGCTGGCCATAAGCGAATGTTGAGCTTTTTAGGTTTAAAACCCCTACTCGACTTAGACCTCAGACTTGGTGAAGGTACTGGAGCAGCCCTGGGCATAAATATGGTAGATGCAGGTATAAAAATATTGACTCAGATGGCAACCTTTCCCGATGCAGGAGTTTCCGAAGGATTATGAAATCAATGGTGGCAGCAATTCAGTTTTTAACTATCTTTAGCTCTGGCAAAAGAGGTAAAGTTACCAGCAATTATCTATCCAGGTCTTTATTCTACTTCCCTTTTGTTGGTCTTTTGATTGGTGGTTGTCTGGTGGGGCTTAACTTCGTGCTTTCAAAACATTTGAACCATTCAGTAGTTAATCTATCTATTATTCTTCTTTTAGTTATTCTCACCGGCGCACTCCATCTGGATGGTTTCGCCGATACAGTAGACGGATTCTACGCAGGCAAGGATAAACAAGAAATACTAAAAATAATGGGAGATAGTCATATTGGCACAATGGGCGTAATAGCACTGATTATTCTGATTCTTTTGAAATTTGCTCTTCTTGAGGGAATTCCCGAAGGAATTAAATACAAGGTTTTGCTGTTGATGCCTCTATCCAGCAGATGGGCAATGGTAGTCTCCGGTTCTCTTTCTAAAGGTGCAAAGACCGAAGGTCTGGGAAAGTTCTTCTGTAAACCGGTAAGATTGAGAGAATGGTTAGGGGCAACACTGTTTACATTAATAGTAACGTTCCTGATTTTGAAAACTCAATTGCCACTCTTTATTTTGAGTATATTTCTATTTACCCTTATCTTAACAAGGTATATCATCAGGAAAATCGGAGGTATGACCGGAGATACCTTCGGCGCAATAAACGAATTAACCGAAGTCTTCAGTCTCCTAATTTTCTCGCTTGTTAGTTCTTAGATTTCTAATGTAGCAGCAGAGCGATAGCTCTGTATTGTAGGGGCGACACTCTGTGGTCGCCCAAAGGAAGGGACGGCATGCCGAAAGGTCGGCATAAACTGCGTCCGTCCCCTACAGGGAGGCAAAGCTTACGCTTTGCGGCTACAAAAAGAGAAATATGGCTATGAAACATCATTTTATCTTCTTAATTATTTCCATTTTGTTGGTATCCTCTTGCAGCAGTCAAGCACCACCCTTAAAATCGAATTCTCCATACGGAGTCGTAGTCATAGATGACCTCGAAAGAGAAGTGAGATTCAACCATCCTCCACAGAGAATAGTCTCTCTCGACCCCAGCATCACGGAGATACTCTTTGCCCTGGGACTGAATAATGAAATGGTGGGAGTAACAGACTATTGTGACTATCCTGAACAAGCGAGAACTACGCCAAAAGTGGGCGGGTACATAAACCCCAACATCGAGGCAATTGCATTACTCGAACCTGACCTGGTAGTGACCACTCTGAAAACCAATACTCCCCGATTAATCCAACAACTGGAAGATTTTGGCATTACAGTTTTCGTTTTAGACCCTAAAAAAATAGAAGACATTTTTGAGAACATCTCTTCATTAGCAAAGATAACATATCGAGAAGAAAGAGCAGGAGAACTTTTAGGAGCTTTGAAGGAAAGACTGCACGGAGTTAGGAAAAAAGTCGCTGAAATCTCTCGTCCCGGTGTATTTCTGGGAATGGGAAAAGACCCACTCATATCCGTGGGTCCGGGGAGCTTTGCCCACGATTTGATCGGGATTGCTGGCGGGAGAAATGTAGTTGGTCATTCCTCCTCTAGATACCGTAAATACTCACTGGAAGAGATCCTTTTAGCCGATCCTGAGGTGATTATCATCTGTTCAATGGCTCCCGATGACTCCTGTCTCGCTCAAAAAAAATGGTGGAAGAGGTGGACGAATATATCCGCAGTGCGTAATAGTCGAATCTATGTAGTTGAAGCTAATCTGTTAACCAGACCCGGACCGAGAATGATTGAGGGGCTTATGGAAATAGCTAAGGCAATACATCCGGAAATATTTCTGGAGCAAGAAAGATGAAAGTTTTAAGTTTAAAAAAGTGGTTAATAACCATAGTCCTTTTAACGATTCTCCTCATTGTTACCATAATATTTTGCTCTTTTCAAGGCTCAGCAGACATCAAACTTAAGGATTTACTTGAGATATTTTCTAATTCTCCTAGTCAAACCTGGTGGAATACTAAAGCAATAATTCTGTTAAAGGTGCGACTTCCCAGAATACTACTTGCCTGTATGGTAGGGGGAGCGCTTGCAGTTAGTGGTGTGGTTTTGCAAGCCTTGTTAAGGAATCCTTTGGCAGACCCTTATATCCTGGGAGTCTCCAGTGGTTCTGCCCTGGGAGCAATAATCGCTATTCTGCTTGGTTTGAACATTACTATTGGTGCCCTACCCTTAATTCCCCTGTTCGGTTTTGTCGGAGGATTACTTACCATCCTTTTTGTTTACCATATTTCGAAAATACACAGGAAAATATCGATTCAAACAATGCTCTTAGTGGGCGTGGTAACCGGGGCCATACTTGCAGCTATTATTATGTTCATCACCTCTATGGCCGGCCCCCACAAGGTGCAGGGAATAATTTTCTGGCTGATGGGTAGCTTGAGTTCACAAGAGTATCCTATGGTGGTGATAGTTTCGTTATATGTGATAGTGGGAATTCTCATACTTCTCTATTATGCTCGCAGTCTCAATCTTTTAGTCTTAGGAGAGGAATCAGCGACCCAGCTTGGTCTGGAAGTAGAACGCACCAAAAAGATAGCTTTTATCGGTGCTTCACTAATTACAGGTGCTGCTGTTTCAGTCAGTGGTCTTATAGGGTTCGTGGGTATATTAATTCCTCATCTTATGAGAATGATTATCGGCTCAGACCACAGGCTACTTTTGCCCGCAGCTGGACTATTCGGAAGTATATATCTTATACTTGCCGATACTCTTGCCAGGACGCTCATGGCGCCCACAGAAATTCCCGTAGGAGTGATAACTGCCATATGTGGAGGTCCCTTTTTCATCTACCTCCTCAGGAAAAAGAAGACAATCTTTTTCCATTAATGTTCCCGATTGAAAATCGGGACGAACGAAGTGAAGCAATCTCGAGATGGTTGAAAAATGGATGGAGAAAAAATGACTCTGACCCCTTTTTTTAGAGTTAAAGATTTGAGATTTAGGTATGACCAGAGCTGGGTGCTTGATGGTCTCTCATTTGAGGTAAGAGAGGGAGAGATTCTGGGCATAATAGGACCCAATGGCTCGGGCAAGACAACAATCCTGAGGATACTCTCCAGGGTTTTAATGCCTCAGGAAGGAGAAGTCCATCTCCATGGGAAAAATCTGTTAGCACTGAGCCAAAAAGAGATTGCCCAGATAATCGGAGTCGTCCCCCAAGATACTTATTTCCCTTTCCCATTTACAGTTGGCGAGGTCGTTCTCATGGGAAGGTCACCCTGGCTTTCAGGTTTTGGATTCGAATCAGAAAGAGATTTGCAAATTGCTTCTCAAGCAATGACTCTAACCAACACGCTCAGTTTTAGCAATCGTCTAATTTTCGAACTTTCCGGAGGGGAAAGACAGAGAGCAATAATTGCCCGTGCTTTAGCCCAGAGGTCACAGGTAATGTTGCTCGATGAACCCACAGCGCATCTGGATATAGGATACCAGATAGAGATTTACGATCTCATCAAGAAATTGAATGTTGAAAAGAGACTAACTCTAATTATAGTAGCTCACGATTTGAATTTAGCCAGTGAGTACTGCGACCGTTTGATTCTGCTTGATGCCGGCAGAATTTATAAAATGGGAAGCCCAAAAGAGGTAATAACCGAAGAGAATCTTTCCAGGGTATACCAGAGCAAGGTTCTTGTGGAGGAGAATCCTGTTACTGGCGCGCCCCGGGTAACTTTGCTTAGTAAATTGATGTCCAAAAAGTACCGGGAGAAAAGACTAACCGCCAGAAGTAACAGAATATCTTGAAGCATAGGAATTTGAAAAATTCCTATGCGGATTAGGGGGTTTGGGGGAAACAATCTGGTTTCCCCCGAGGGGTGACAGCGGAAAAAATGCGACGGGCAGGAGCATTTTGGAGCGCCAGAGGGGCGAAGCCCCTATGGAAGTAACCCCGAAGGGGTTATCTTGAGGAGGTGTCACAAATTGGAAGAGAAAGGATTAATTCAGGTTTACACGGGCGATGGAAAAGGCAAAACTACAGCGAGCATCGGTCAGGCAATAAGAGCAAAAGGCCATAAGTTTAAAGTATGCTTTGTCTACTTCTTCAAAAACCCGAAAGATTTCCCTTACGGTGAGGTAGAACTCCTGAAGGGACTGGGAATAGAAGTTGTTAATTTTGTTCCTCAGCATCCCCACTTCTACAAGAATATTACAGCCGAACAGATAAGGGAAAAGTGCCTGAAGGCAATAGAGTCCATTAAGGAAATATTTCAGAAGGGCTATGATATGCTAATTTTAGACGAGATATTGATTACCATACGGGACGGGTTTTTGAAGGAGGAAGAAATTTTAGACCTTCTGGAGAAGAAGCCAGAGTCCTTAGAAATTATTTTAACTGGAAGGGGAGCGACCAAAAAGATTATAGAAAGGGCAGATTTAGTAACCGAGATGAAGAAAATAAAACACCCCTTTCATCAAGGCGTAAAAGAAAGAAGAGGCATTGAGTATTAATTAGGAGTAGCAGACTTTAGTCTGCGTTTAGAAAAGGAGTAGCTCCGATTCATCGGAGCGTTTCGCAACCTGAAGGTTGCGACTACGGAAACTAAAAAGGAGGTAGAATCAAATGTTTTTAAGAAAGAAAAATTTGATTTTAATTTCAACAGCCCTTCTACTTGTGGCTGGTCTTGCCCTGGGAGAGGAAGAAGCAGTCTATATGGGAGACCTGGGAGTCATCGTAATTACACCAAGCAGGTTAGAGCAACCATTAAGAGATGTTCCTGTCGCCACGAGTGTCATCACTGAAGAAGAAATTGAAAGGTCAAATGCAAAGACCGTCGGGGAAATTCTCGAAATCGTTACTGGAGCAGAAGTAAAAAATTATGGCTCATTAGGAGCATCAGCATCCATCAGTCTGCGGGGTTCATTAGCAAATAGAGTACTCGTACTGATAGACGGCAAACCGATAAATTCTATTTCCTTTGGCGAGGCTAACCTCAGTCAAATTTCTCTTGAAGATGTTCAACGAATAGAGATAGTAAGAGGACCTACATCACATCTTTATGGTGCCAACGCCCTGGGAGGGGTAGTTAATATTATTACTAAAGAGCCTCCGCAGAAATTAGTCAATCGGGTGGAAATTTCTTATGAAACTTTTAACACCCATGTATATAAATTTGAGAATGGGTCAAGTTTCGGTAATCTTGGTTATTTGATAACAACAGGTAAGAAAAAATCTGATGGTTTGAGAAGGAACAATGATTATGATGCTAATGATATAACCGGTAAGTTCACTTATAATTTTAAAGAGGATATTACAACTACTATGTCACTTCGTTATCATGACAGTGAGTTAGGGCTTCCTGGCCCGAAACCGGAAAAAGGAACAACGACGAAATATGGCGATCAAAACGTAACATCTTTATACGACTGTCAAAAAGATAAAAATTTTATGTGCGATATGTCATTAGAACTCCCAGTGATGGAAAATTCAAAATTATTTATTAAAGGTTATATAGACAACCGAAAAATGAAATATCATTCTGTTTACGACGACATCTGGACCGGGGTTAAACTCGAAGAAGATGACAAATATATAACAAATATCAAAGGCGGATATATTGAATATAAACATAATTTATCAGACAAAAATACTATTCTTTTAGGAATGGATGGTCACCACGATAAGTTCAATGTTAAAGAGAATATTACCAATACTAATACAGGAGAAGTTACTCTTAAGGAATGGAATCCTGAAACTGATATCTACGGGTTATGGTTAGAAAATAGATGGAATATTTTTGCACCAATTACAACAACTCTGGGTCTTCGTTATGACCACCATTCTACTTATGGTGCACAACTCAGTCCGAATTTTGGGGCTATTTATAAGATAAATAAAAAAAATAGAATCCGTGGCTCTATAGGCAAAGCTTTCCGTGCTCCTACATTTAACGACCTTTATTGGCCAGAGGGTGGAAACCCTGATTTAAAACCAGAGACAGGCTGGCAGGCTGAGATTGGCGGAGAAAGTGAAATATCAAATAATTTCTTTATTAGAGCATCACTTTTTAATCGGGAAATAAAAGATATGATTGCCTGGATGCCAGATGCCTCCGGCTCATGGAAACCATCAAATGTTGCTAAACATTCTACTTGGGGAGCTGAGCTTGAATTTAACGCTAATCTTACCAAGCAAATTACCTCCAGAA
Organism: Clostridia bacterium; assembly: GCA_009619095.1. Taxonomy (GTDB): domain Bacteria; phylum UBA6262; class WVXT01; order WVXT01; family WVXT01; genus WVXT01. Next base: position 42,678 of record WJOT01000029.1, on the reverse strand, counting down.
TAAGTTATACATTCCTTAATGCTAAGCAGAGAAAAAAAGAAGTAGTTTATTCTTCTTATGATTGGATGACAGGTAAGACTACTACCAGACTTGAGGAGAAGGAGAGAAAGGCAGCATTTGTTCCCTGTAATAAAATAAACTTTGATTTGAATTACCAAAGCAATTTTGATTTAAAAGTAAGTATAAATGGACAGTTTCTTGATAAAATGGTAAATTACTATTCTGATTATTCCAAATCACCTAATGTTACCATGAACACTAAAGAACTGGCAAAACATTTTACACTCAATGCTAAAATCAGCCAGAGAATTCTTGAGAATTTAGAAATTTTTATTACTGGGAATAATCTCCTTGACGCAGACTATGAGGAACAGTTTGGAACAAGCTTTGATGATCAAGGTTATCCAATGCCCGGCAGAACGATTATGGCAGGAATCTCCTGGAAATTCGGCTCATAAGTATCTAAATTATTTTAATTTTTCCCTTGACAATTAATGAAAAATTATTTATTCTTATATTAATAAATATATTGTCAGCGACTGAAAAGACCGTGGCCCCGATGAATCGGGGCTAAGACATGCTGTAGAAAGTATCTATGAAAAAAGCAACCACATCGAAAAAAAGAATAAGTGCAAAAGAAATAAAGAAATTTAAAGAACAACTCGTCCATTTAAAAGAAGAGTTGCTCAACTTGGTCCAGAAAACAACAGAGAACGAAAAAGAGTATCCTAGTAGCGAGGTAGGAGATAGTGTCGACCAAGCAGCCGATTCTTCTGCCCGGGAATTACTTTTTGAACTCAATCATGGTGAAAGGCAAAGATTAGAAGCTATTGAAAGTGCTTTAAAAAAGATTGAACAAGGCCGTTTTGGAATGTGCGAAAAGTGCGGTAATATAATAACCAAAAAGCGACTGAAAGTAGTTCCCTATGCTCGCTTATGCATCAAATGTAAAGCCAAAATGGAGAAACCAGCTTAAAATATCTATAAGGTAAAAACCTTATGAAGCAGGATTTATAAGTTAATAATCCTGCTTTTTTATTTTTTTTAAACTTATATTCTATCGAAAAGATAAGAAAATGAAACCAAAAATTCTCGGTATGATTATGGCAGGTGGGAAAGGAGAGAGACTTTACCCCCTCACCAAAGATAGAACCAAACCAGCAGTGCCTTTTGGAGGCAAATACCGACTAATCGATTTCGTCCTCAGTAATTTTCTCAATTCAGGTATTTATGCCGTCTATGTGCTAACACAATTTAAAGCACAGTCTCTCATTGAGCATCTCCAGGACGGTTGGCAACTGGGACAGGTTATGAGAGACCACTTTATTGTTACCGTTCCTGCCCAGATGCGTTTAGGAAAGAGTTGGTACAAAGGAACTGCTGATGCTATCTATCAGAATTTGAACTTAATTAAACGGGTCAATCCAGATATTGTAGCTGTTTTTGGGGCAGACCACATTTACAGGATGGATATTCGCCAGATGGTGAAATTTCATATCAAAAATAATACCGATGTTACTGTAGCCGCTGTTTCCGTTCCTATTAAAGATGCATCACAACTGGGTATTATCAGTGTAGAGAAAGATGGTCTCATCATTGGCTTTCAGGAAAAGCCCAAAAAGCCCCGCGCCATTCCTGGTCGACCTAATGAAGCTTTAGCCTCTCTGGGAAATTACCTTTTCAACACCGACATATTGATAAGTGAACTGGAAGAGGACACCCTAAGAAAAAAGACCAAGCACGATTTCGGGAAGGACATCATTCCTATCCTCTATCAGAAAAAGAAGGTCTTTGCCTACGACTTTAAAGAAAATAAGATTCCCGGTGAGGAAGACTCAAAAGAGACTAGTTACTGGCGCGATATAGGAACAATCGATAATTATTATCAGGCAAATATGGACCTTCGCGCCATCACCCCTTCCTTTAACCTCTACAATCCTCGCTGGCCAATTAAGACCACCAGTTACACTGAACTTCCACCAGCCAAGTTTGTATTCGATGAACACGGACGACAAGGAGTGTCTTTAAACTCCATCGTCTGTGAAGGCACCATCATTAGTGGTGGAACAGTAAGAGATTCTGTAATAGGCAGAAACGTATTCATCCACAGCTATTCCGAGGTAAACCAGTCAATTCTTATGGACAATGTAGACATCGGAAGGCATGCGCGGATCAAACGCACAATTATCGACAAGAATGTCAAAATTCCCCCAAGAACAATCATTGGTTATAATTTAGAAGAAGACCGTAAGAAGTATCACGTCTCCCCTGAAGGAATTGTAGTCATTCCCCGCACCGAACCCTAATTCCGTAATTCCGGGGACACAATACTTAATTATCCACCAGTTTCGTCCCACCAGTTTCGTCCCACCAGTTCCGTCCCACCAGTTCCGTCCTACCAGTTCCTGGGATACAATACTTAATTATTGATTTCTGATACTTGATTTGTTAGAATTATGCTATGGCACGAATAGCACGTATCGTCATACCTAACTATCCTCATCATATTATCCAACGTGGCAATCGCTCTCAGAATGTATTCTTCAACGACCAAGATAAGAAATCCTATATTAATCTTCTATGTAAGTATGCCATAGAAGCTGGTGTAATTTTTTGGGCATATTGTTTAATGGATAATCATGTGCATTTAATAGCTGTCCCCAAGAATGAAGACAGTTTAGCGAGAGGAATAGGCCGGGCACACAGATACTACACCCGCAGGATTAATTTTCGTGAAGGATGGAAAGGATATCTGTGGCAGGGGCGATTTATGTCTTATCCATTGAACGAGCAGTATCTTTATGCGGCTGTGCGTTATGTTGAACGCAATCCAGTAAGAGCAGGGTTAGTGAAAAGGGCTGAAGATTACCCTTGGTCAAGTGCGAAAGCTCATGTTCTGAAAGAAAAGGATATTTTACTTTCTGATAACTTTATGCTTTCAGAAATAGAAGACTGGTCATCATATCTTGCTGAAGACGATAGAGACATAGATAGGAATCTCTTCAGAGAACATGCTCACACCGGCCGACCTTTAGGTGATGAGAAATTTATTACTAAACTTGAGGAAATAACCGGAAAAGTATTGAAAAAGAAGAAGCCGGGGCCTCAGAAGAATAATTAAGTATTGTGTCCCCAGAACTCAAAATTCTCTTTACTTTTATGAATAAACTTGTATAATGTTAGCAAAGGTATAGTAAAATGGTTAAACTAAACCACTATATGACTGTCAAAGAAGCAGCCAGCTTTCTTGGCGTATCTCCTATGACTTTAAGGCGCTGGGATAATGAGAAGAAGCTGAAGGCAACGCGCCATCCTATGAATAATTACAGGCTTTATGAGAAGAAGCAACTGGAAAAAGTCTTAAAGGAGATAGCGACAGGAAAGAAAGGCGCTTGATTTAGTCTTGGTGTCCCAACCGGTGCCGAAAAGCTCCCAAGAGATGAGAGACTAATGTCAACGAAAGATATGGATAAGATATTACTCTTACTAAAAAAAGAGTATCCCAAAGCAAAAATTGCCTTAAATTTTAGCACTCCTTTAGAGATTTTAGTAGCTACAGTTCTTTCTGCCCAATGTACTGATAAGAGAGTAAATATAGTGACTAAGTCTCTTTTCAAAAAGTATAGGAAAGTCCAGGATTACGCAAAAGCTAACTTGAAAACTTTTGAGCAGGAAATCCGCTCAACAGGATTCTATCGTAATAAAGCAAAAAACATAATATCAACAGCTCAAAAGATTGTAAAAGATTTTAACAGTAAATTACCAGATTCAATGGATAAATTACTGCAACTACCCGGAGTAGCCAGAAAAACAGCAAACATAGTGCTTCTCAATGGATTTGGAAAAGTAGACGGCATAACAGTCGATACCCATGTCCGGAGATTAAGCCAGAGGTTAGGGCTTACTAAGAATCAAGACCCCCAGAAGATTGAACAGGATTTAATGAAAATATTAGATAAGAAGGAATGGGGAAAGTTTAGCTATCTTCTAATTGACCATGGCAGAAAGGTTTGTGATGCAAAAAAACCAAAATGCTTAGAATGCATTTTACAAAAACTCTGCCCTTCTAGAAAGGATTTTTATGCCTAAAAAGACGCCTAAAAAATCAAAAAATCTTATCTTTGTAGTCCAGAAACACCAAGCCACACGTCTCCATTACGATTTCCGTCTGGAAAAAGATGATGTATTAAAAAGCTGGGCCATTCCCAAAGAACCGCCAACAAAAGAAGGCATCAAACGATTAGCCATTCAGGTTGAAGACCATTCGTTAGGATATGAGGATTTTGAAGGTGAGATAGCCGAAGGATTATATGGCGCAGGAACTGTAGAAATATGGGATAAAGGATATTATATCCCGGTAAAGTTCCAGGCTAATAAAGAACTAATCTTTGAATTAAAAGGCAAAAAATTAAAAGGCACCTACTGCCTGATAAAGTTACAGCCCAAGAATCCCCAAGACAAAAACTGGCTCTTCTTCAAAAAGAAATGAACGAGTGGTGTGTAATGACAGAGAAAGTAATTTATATTACTGATTCGGATAAGAAACGATTAAAACAATTAATCAGAGATGCCAGAGTGTTTGGCAGTGAACATGAAATATATCTAAAGAAATTAGAAGGAGAGTTGAATCGAGGTAAGGTAGTTAAATCAAAGGGAATTCCTAAAGATGTAATTACAATGAATTCCAAAGTTCGTCTCAAAGATTTAGCTACTCGGGAAGAAATGATTTATAGCTTAGTCTTTCCTGATAGTGCGGATCCTGACCAAAACAAAATTTCAATTTTGGCCCCAATTGGAACTGCATTACTGGGATATAAAGTTGGCGATGTTATCGAATGGAAAGTTCCAGCGAGATTGAGAAAGTTGAAGGTCTTAGAAGTACTCTATCAGCCCGAAGCTGCTGGAGATTATCACTTATAGTTAAAATTTCTGATGAAATGATGGATGACTTTACAAATACAAAAGGTTACTACGTATTTACATGTAAGGAAAGAGTTTAATTATCTAATGGTGCAAAAAGGCAAAAAACAATGGTTAAGACAAAAATAATCTGTACAATAGGAACTGCAAGCGGCAATGTGACGGTATTGAGAAATATGATGCTCGCTGGTATGGATGTAGCCAGGCTTAATTTTTCCTATGGAAGTCATACTAGGCATAAATATTGTATAAATTTGATTAGAGAGTTAAATAAAAAATATAGACGCCGTATAAAAATATTACAGGACCTGGAGGGTTATCGTATAAGAGTTGGCAGGTTCAAACATAAAAAGAGTATCGAATTGAAAAAAAGACAACAGGTCCTTCTGACTAATCAGGATGTATTAGGAGAAAAAAATATAATACCGTTTGATTATGAAGGCTCTTTAGATAATATTAAGCCAGGGAATTACATATACATAGATGACGGCAACATTGCTCTAATTGTAAAATCAAGGACAAAAAAATATCTCAAGGCAGAGGTGATTATTCCTGGGTCTTTGAAGGAAAATAAAGGAATTAATATTCCCGATGTAGCCTTAAGGTTTAAAGGATTAACTGATAAAGATAGAATCGATATCCAATTCGGTATAAAAAATAAAGTAGATTATATTGCACAATCTTTTGTAAGAAATAAAAACGATATTATTCAAATAAAAGATTTAGTTAAACCCAGCCTCCCGAACTGCAAGATAGTTGCCAAGATTGAAAATCGGCAGGGTATTAGGAACATTGATGAGATAATAGATGTCTCGGATGGAATTATGATAGCGCGGGGGGATATGGGAGTATCAATTCCAATCTACGAAATCCCTGTTGTCCAGAAACTGATAATCAAAAAATGCAACCAGGCAAAGAAGTTCGTTATTACGGCTACACAGATGCTTGAAAGTATGGTAGAAAATTTAAGGCCTGCCAGAGCTGAAGTCACAGATGTTGCCAACGCAGTGTTAGATGGTTCTGATTTTGTTATGCTTTCGGCAGAAACCGCTATAGGTCAACATCCCGTTAAAGTAGTAAAGATGATGAACCAGATACTGAAATTTACTGAAACATCGTTTAAGAAAAATGGAACCCTTAGAAAAAAAATATTCTAACCCGGGAAAGGTAGCTGTTCCCAAAATACGAAAGCAAAAGAAAAGAATTGCTTATTTTTCTATGGAGATAGGCATTGATTCTAAAATTCCTACTTATAGCGGTGGTTTGGGAATTTTAGCTGGGGATACAATCAAATCATGTGCTGACCTAAATGTTCCTTTGGTTGCAGTTACCCTGTTGTACAAAAAGGGATACTTTTACCAGAAGCTGGATGACCAGGGTCAGCAACAGGAGTTACCATGTGAATGGAATCCCAAAGATTTATTGACACTCTTACCCAAAAAAGTAAGTGTTACCGTAGAAAATAGACCCGTTTTTATCCAGGCATGGCAGTACAGGGCAACTGGTGTCACTGGATATTGTGTGCCTGTCATTTTCTTAGATACGGATATTGCACAGAATAGTGACTATGACCGGAGTCTTACTGATTATCTATACGGTGGAGATGAAAAGTATAGGCTCGCCCAGGAAATTATCCTGGGTATTGGCGGAGTAAGGATACTTAAAGAATTAGGATACCATCGAATTAGTCGGTATCATATGAATGAAGGACACGCAAGCTTATTGACCCTTGAACTCTTAAATGAAAGAAAAAGAAATCATGAACCAATATGGGATATTGATAGGGTAAAAAGAATGTGTGTGTTTACCACGCATACACCTGTTCCAGCAGGGCACGACCAATTTTCTTATGACTTAGTCAGGCAAGTTCTGGGCGAATCTATGCCCATCGATTTTTTAAAAAATATCGGAGGGGAAGATAGGTTAAATATGACGCTTCTTGCATTGAATTTGAGCCATTATGTAAATGGTGTTGCTAAAGAACATGGTAAAGTTTCCCGGGAGATGTTTCCCGGTTACCGTATTGATTCTATCACTAATGGGACCCATACAACTACATGGGTCTGTGAAAGTTTTAAAAGGTTATACGATAAGTATATTCACGGTTGGATGAACGACCCTTTCAGTCTTCGGTATGCCTTAAGTATTCCCAAAGAGGAAATATGGAATGCTCATCAGGAGGCAAAAAAGAAACTTTTAGACTATGTTAATGAGAAGATGAATGCAGGCATGGATTATGGCACACTTACGATTGGGTTTGCACGAAGGGCTACTGCGTATAAAAGGGCGGATTTAGTTTTCTTTGATACGAACAGGTTAGTCAATATTTCTCAAAACGTTGGTAAGATCCAACTGGTTTTTGCTGGTAGGGCGCACCCCAGAGATTGGCCTGGAAAAGAACTGATAAAAAGAATTGTTTCTGTGTCGAAAGAACTAAAAGACAGTATTAAAATAGTTTATCTTGAAAATTACGATATGGAACTGGGTAAGATGCTTGTTTCCGGAGTTGATTTATGGCTTAATACCCCTCGAAAACCCCGGGAAGCTTCAGGAACATCTGGTATGAAAGCAGCGCACAACGGTATTCCCAGTTTGAGCATTTTAGATGGATGGTGGATTGAAGGATGTATGGAAGGTTTTACTGGATGGTCAATCGGCTCAGCTTCAGATATAGAAAGTGTTGATGAAAGGAATGCTCATTCTCTCTATGAAAAGTTACAAAAAGTAATCATTCCTCTATTTTATAACAACCGTGATAACTGGGTTGATATTATGCGGCACTCAATTGCCATCAATGCTTCTTTTTTCAACACCCATCGAATGGTGCAGCAGTATGTTTTAGATGCGTATTCGTATTAATCCGGGTTCGAGGAGACCAGTCGGCTTTTTGTGTTTGGCATCCTGAACCTTCGGGGCCAAACACTCTGCATCCTCAACCTCGCAAAAATTGTAAATAAAATTTATTTTTATTATTACTAATATAATCGGAGAAAAAGATGAATATTATGAACACAAGTAATCCTGTACATCCACTTAAGTCTCAAGCTAAAGTTTTATTATCCAGCGTATTTGGCCCCTACGCACAAGACGATGAATATGGAAGTCGAAAGATTAACCCAATGGAGCTCTATCATAATCAGGTTACTCGGGTGCAAGGTCCTTTTTCTCTTCGCCTGTTCCATCGTTCATTTGGATTGATGCTGCTTCAGGCAAACATTGATGCGCCATGTACGCTTTTAGATTTTCCTACATTGACTCGTTTTACTGATGAAATTCAAAGTCATTCTTATGATATTGTTGGAATTAGTTCAATTATTCCCAATATCGGGAAGGCAAAAAAGATGTGTGAGGTGATACGCAAATACTTACCTAAGGCAACGATTGTTGTGGGCGGGCATATTGCCAGTATACCCAATCTTTATACCATCATTGATGCGGATTATATTGTCAAAGGAGACGGTGTCAGCTGGTTTCGAAGGTTCCTGGGACAGGATGAAAACGTTCCAGTAAGACATCCAATAGTTCTTTCTGCATTTGGTGGCCGTATCTTTGGTATAACTCTTTCAAAAAGAAATACCGCTGCAATTTTAATACCATCAGTAGGATGCCCGGTGGGCTGTAATTTTTGTTCCACTTCTGCCCTATTTGGTGGTAAGGGGAAATTCATAAACTTTTATGAAACTGGAGATTCTCTTTTTTCCATTATGTGTCAGATTGAAAAAGAGCTCAAGAGTCGGTCCTTCTTCATCCTTGATGAAAACTTTCTTCTACATCATAAAAGAGCATTAAGGTTGTTAGAATTAATGGAACAGCACAATAAGAGTTGGTCTTTGTTCGTTTTCAGTTCTGTCAAGGCTCTGAAATTTTATACAGTCAAACAGCTGGTGGGTTTGGGAATTTCCTGGGTATGGATAGGACTGGAAGGTGAGAACAGTCAGTATGCAAAGCTTAAAGGGATCGATACCCACTCGTTTGTACGAGATATGCAATCACATGGCATTCGCGTTATGGGGTCAACTATTATCGGTTTAGAAAACCATACTACGGAAAACATTGATCAGATTATAGATTGGGCAGTTAGTCATGATACGGACTTCCACCAGTTTATGCTGTACATCCCGGCTCCTGGCACGCCTCTTTATGAACAGCTCCTGAAGGAAGGAAGTCTTTTGTCTGAAGAAGAATGTCCCACCGCAGATAGACACGGTCAATACCGCTTTAATTATCGCCATAAACACATTTACAATGGTCAGGAAACCGAGTTTCTTCTCAGAGCCTTTCGTCGGGACTTCGAGATAAACGGTCCCAGCATTGCCCGAATGATTCGAACCATGCTAATAGGATGGAAAAGATACAAAAACCATCCGGATCCACGTATTCGTAATCGCTTTGAATGGGAGATTAAAAAATCCATCGATTATTATACGGGAGCAGCTTGGGCGATAAAAAAATGGTACAGGAAAGACGAACTTATGTCGAAGAAAATCATCTCACTTCTTCAAGATTTATACAAGGAGTTCGGTTGGAAAACCAGGATAATGGCTTCACTATTGGGCAGAGGGCTATACTTTGCTATGAAAAGAGAGGCAAAAAAACTTGCTAACGGTCGGGTTTATGAGCCTTCTACATTTTATGAAAAAAACGCCAAAGCGCTGAAAGAGTAGCTCCGATTCATCGGAGCGTTTGGAGTAGCAGACTTTAGTCTGCGTCATAATTAAGTATTGTGTCCCCGTAATTTTTTTTGTAGGAGTTTATAATGAAAATATTATTTATTTCACCATGTCCTAAAGATGAACATCGCCACAAAAATTTGCATATACCTCAATTATCTTTGCCAATACTAGCGGGATTAACTCCTCCAGAACATGAAATTGAAATAGTAGAGGAACCGTGGGATAAAATTAATTTTGATAAGAAATACGATTTGGTAGGCATAACAACCATGACGGCAACCGCTCCCAGAGCCTATGAAATATCGACGATGTTCAGAGAAAGGGGTATAAAAACCATTCTCGGGGGTATTCATCCCACAGCTTTACCGGATGAATCCATAAAATATACTGATTCTGTTGTAATTGGAGAGGCAGAAAATATCTGGGATATTGTTATAAAAGACCTGCAGAAAAATGACCTGAGAAAATTTTATAAAGGCGAATTTCCTCTTTTAAATAATTCCGTAATACCCAGAAGAGATTTAATTAAAAGAAGAGCCGGGGTTATTAAGCTTGCCCCAGTAGAGACAACTCGTGGATGCCCTTATAATTGTGATTTTTGTTCAGTAACAAAATTTTTTGGTGCACATCCTCGACATAAACCAATAAAAGAAGTGATTAAAGATATTTCCACCATTAAAGGAAAAAATCTTATATTTTTAGACGACAACATTACAGGAAGTAAACAATATGCAAGGGAACTTTTCAAGGAATTAAAATATATGGGTAAAAAATGGGTAGGACAATCAGCTATAAATATTGTAAAAGACAAGGAGTTATTAAAATTAGCTTCTGAATCTGGTTGCTGTAGTTTCTTTGTTGGTATTGAATCTGTGTCCGTTAAAGGGATAAATCGTTATCACAAAAATCTAAAAAGTAAAAAGGAAATAAAAGAAGCCATGAAAATGTTTTTGGATGTAGGTATTTTAGTTTATGCAAGTTTAATTTTTGGCTTTGATAATGATGACCAATCTATTTTTGAAGAGACAGTTGAGTTTCTTATTGAATCCAGAGTGGCTTCTGTGCAGCTCGTTTTACTTACGCCTTACCCGGGGACAAAAATCTTCGATAATTTACAAAAGGAGGGTAGAATACTTAGTTATGACTGGAGTAAATATGATAATGTTAAACTTGTTTTTGAACCCATAGGAATGACTGCTGACCAACTTTTAGGAGGTTTTCATTGGGCGAGATGCAAATTTGACTCTTTTCCTTCAATAATAAAAAGATTCTGGGCTAATAAGCGTCATCCAATATTATACACTTCAGTAAATTTAGGGAGTCGTTATCATACCCACAATAAAAAAAATGCTTATAAGAGGTAACAAGTATGATGTTCACAAAGTTCCGGGGACACAATACTTAATTATTGAACCCAATGCTGGACTTTTGAAAATTTTGCCAAATCTTCTATATAACAATAGGCAAGCACGACTGGACTATTGGATATTGAAAATTTTTTCAACGAACTTGAGGAAATAGTAAGAAGAATATTGAAAAGGGGAAAGGAAATCGAGTAAGATAATTAAGTATTGTGTCCCCCGAATTAGAAGACATCAAGATTTCCTAGATTCAAAAGAAAAGGGCTCGAACGAGATAGTTTTACCGTTCCTCAAAAATGGAGATTAAGCAAAAGGTATGTTTTCGTTCCCAAAGTTGGTGAGGTGAAATGGATTAAACATCGCCCCTTACAAGGCGAACCTAAAAAGATTACTATCATCCAGGACGGAGATCACTGGTATTGTTCTGTTCTATGTGAGTTTGAACTGCCAGATAGACCAAAAGATAGTAGTAGCCTTGTAGGCATTGATGTAGGCTTAAAATCCTTTGCAACTTTGTCTGATGGGACTGTGATAGATAATCCAAAGCACTTAAGAAAATCAGAGAAACGACTGGCAGATGCTCAAAGAAAGTTGAGCAAGAAAGGAAAAGGCAGTCAAAACAGGAAGAAGCAAAAGAGGCAGGTTCAAAAGCTATATCGTAAAATCAGAAATCAAAGATTAGATTTTCTTCACAAGACATCCGCGAGTGTGATAGCCAAGCACTCCGTTGTCTTAGAGGATTTGAATGTCAAGGGCATGATGAAAAATCGTTGTCTATCAAAGGCAATTTCTGATGCAGGATGGTTTGAGTTCAGGAGGCAACTGGATTACAAGGCAAAGTGGAATGGGAAACTCTTCATCACGATAGGGCCAAGAGAGCCTACAAGTAAGAAGTGTAGCTGTTGTGGCAATATTCAAGAAATGCCATTGAGAAAAACGGTCTACTCTTGTCCTGTTTGTGGGATGACGATGGATAGGGATTTAAATGCCGCGATAAATATTCTGAATATAGGATTAAATACCGCTGGACGAGCGGGAATCAACGCTTGTGGAGTTGGAACGGTAGTTCCGATGATGAAACAAGAAAAAGAATGCTTGGTAAACTAAGCAGAAGCCACAGGGCAAGCCCTGTGGAGCGTCACTCACGAGTACTTTGGAGTCGATTTAAAGGTAGTATGGGAGACCGCAACCCGCCATCTTCCAGAAATTAGACCTTTGATTCAAAATGTTCTGAACGATATGGAAAAATGAAGCAAGAAAACCCTGAGAAATTTATGAATAAGGAAAACCAGAGACTTTACGAATTACCAGCTGGCTGGCGTCATGGGTGCAATGAGACTTCTTGAAGATGATTGACAAAAGGAATTTAATTTAGTTTTGGTTCAAAATTCTGACCGTGAGTAAAAAAGTTTTCATTAGGACCCTTGGCTGTCAGATGAACGATGTGGATTCGGAAGTTATGGTGAGGCTTCTGGAAAGGAAGGAGTAGCTCCGATTCATCGGAGCGTTTGGAGTAGCAGACCTTGGTCTGCGTTTGAAAAGGAGTAGCAGACTTCAGTCTGCGTTTTATACGAAGGAGCAGATGTCATAGTTCCAAAGAAGAATAATTAAGTATTGTGTCCCCAGAATTCGGAGGTTAAAATGGAACAGAAAGAAATAATCAAAGAGAATCGCAGCAGACCAAAAATATCGATTGTGAACGAGAGAATGTGGCTACTTGTAGCCCTCGGGTTTGTTATACTTTGTATCTTATCGTGGCTAAATGAAATCCTGGATTTACCTTACTTTCTAACAGGAGGGATAAGAACTCCCATTAACTGGCATGAGTTAATAGTGGAAATGGCCTTAATCAGTATTGTTGGGCTGTTCACGGTATCAGTAGTTATCCGCAGCATTGCTGAGAACAAGAAGAAGGAGAAGTTATTGCAAAGCTATCGAGATGAGCTGGAAATCAAGGTTAACAGACAAACGGCAGAGCTTTTGAGGGTAAATGAAGAATTAAGGACAGACATCACCCAGCGCAAAAAAGCCGAGGAGTCGTTGAGGTATAGCGAAGAGAAATATCGCCATCTCATTGAAAATTTAAGGGAAGGGATTTGGGTTATCGATAAAGATTCTTATACCACGTTTGTTAATCCTCGTATGGCTGAGATGTTGGGATACACAACAGATGAAATGATAGGAAAACATCTATTTTCATTTATGGATAAGCGTGGTGTGGAAATTGCTCGGGGCCTTGTGAATCGACGTAAACAGGGTGTCAAAGAACAACACGATTTTGAGTTCCTGAGAAAAGATGGAACACGCCTCTATACTACACTGGCGACGGGGCCAATTTTTGATGGTAAGGGAAATTATTCCGGAGCGATTGCTGGCGTGGTAGACATTTCCAGGCGCAAGCGGACGGAAGACGCGTTAAAGCTCAGTGAAGAGCGTTATGCGCTTGCCCAGCGGGCTGCAAATATCGGTAGCTGGGATTGGGATATTCGAACCGGTAATCTGGAGTGGTCCGAAGAGATAGAGCCTATGTTTGGGTTTGGTCGGGGAGAATTCGGTGGAACTTATGAGGCATTTCTTAAATGCGTTCATCCTGAGGACCGACAACACGTTGTCGACTCAGTAAATACCTGCATAGAAAAGGGCAGGGACTACGATATCGAGCATCGTATTATTTGGCCGGATGGCACAGTCTGCTGGGTTTTAGAAACGGGCAATGTCGTCCGTGACAAAAACAATAAGGCAATCCGTATGCTCGGAATTGTCAAGGACATAACCGAACGCAAACACGCAGATGAAGTTTTAAAAAGAGACAAAGAGACCTTTGAGAGGCTTGTAAGCGAAAGAACTCACGAATTATTTAAAACGCAAGCGGAATTAGATAAGGCAAAGCGCCTCTCCGACCTCGGCACTCTTGCCGCAACTGTCGCCCACGAGTTGCGTAATCCATTAGGAGTTATCAAGATAGCCGCATATAATATAAGGAAAAAGAGAAAAAATTCCTTACTAGATAAACATCTTGACAATATAGAAAAAAAGGTATCGGAAAGCGGCCAGATTATAAATAATCTTTTAAGTTATTCACGGATAAAAACACCCAGTTATGAAAAGATACAGATTTACGATATTCTAAATGAATGTATTGCTTTTATGAAAAGAAGATTTCATAAGCAGGATGTTTCTATAGTCAAAAAATTTAAATCGACAGAAAAAAAGCTTATTGAGGCAGACCCTTTGCATATTAGAGAGATATTCAATAATATTTTAACTAATGCATACCAATCTGTCTCGAACAAAAAGGGAAAAATAGAAATATCGGAGAGAGATGACGGAAAGGGCTCCATTGAGATAAGCTTCAAGGATAACGGAATAGGAATAGGTAAAAAAGATTTGGAAAGAATATTTGAACCTTTCTTTACCAGGAAATCAAAGGGGACAGGACTGGGGCTTACAATTTGTAATGAATTAGTCAAGCTACACGGTGGAAAAATAGACATTAAGAGTAAAAAAGGCAAAGGAACAAGTGTAACCGTAAGTCTGCCAATCAAGAGAGAAGCAAAATGAAAAAAAGAATCCTTGTGCTTGATGATGATGAAGAACTGTGTGAAGAAATAGCAGAAATCCTGATAGATGAGGGCTACCATGTAACTACGGCATTTGATGGCTTAACAGGGAAAAGGCTCGTTGAAAAATACAATTACGATATTCTCATTCTGGATGTCAAGATGCCCGGTTTAAGTGGACTTGATATTTTAGAGGGCATAAAAGGACAAAATAAGGAGCTTAAAGTTATTATTTTAACTGGAAGACCTCTGAGCAAGGAGTTGCAGGAAGGGATAATCTGTAAAGATAAAGAGGAAAACATTTTAAGGCTGGCAGAGGGGATTGTTAGTAAACCCTTCGATATAGAAGTATTGCTTAACAAGATTAAAGAACTATCAGGCAAGGCCCCTGCCTAACAGCAACAGCTATTTCAGATTGTGGAACAGAAATTTGAAAAAAGTTAAAAAGCAAGGATGTGAAGATGCCCAAAAAGAAGATAATGGTTATTGACGATAATAAAGAGTTCTTAGAAGAACTTCAGGAGATGTTGAATTTGACCGGGTATGATACTGTGGTCTTTAGCGATGGCACATCTGCCCTAAAGATGGTGTCTAAGATAAAACCGGATGTCATATTGCTTGACCTTAAGTTGGGAAAGAAGAGCGGGTTTCACGTTGCTTCTGAACTGAAACGCTTTCGCAAAACTGCAAATATTCCTATTATTGGTATGACTGGCTTCTATGTGGAAAAAGAACACGCTAAACGTATGAATACGGTGGGGGTCAAAACGTTTCTTATAAAACCTTTTGACTCATCAGAAGCAATTGCGAAAATAAAGGCGGTTTTGAAAAAAAAGAAGTGATAATTCACGACATGCGGTCATGAGAAAATTTGGCCACGAAGTACGGGCAGAGCTGACCTTGGTAAGAAAAGTTATCAGAAAAACTTATGGTTTCCCCAAAAACTTAATAAAACACTTTAACTCCTTAATTGGTAAAAGGTGCGAAAATAGAATCAGTCTGCGTGTGAAAAGGAGTAGCAGACTTCAGTCTGCGTGGAGTAGCTCCGATTCATCGGAGCGTGTTATACAAAGGAACAAATGCCATAGTTCCAAAGAAGAATAATTAAGTATTGTGTCCCCGGAACTAGGCCGTAACGTTAGTCCAGTAGAGAGGCTAAATGATTCAGATGTTAAATAATTCATTTCATTCAGACCCTGTTGAAAAAGTGCTGAATAAATTATCTTCCGGGATAAGCGGACTTTCGCATAAAGAAGCAAAGACCCGCTTACAGGACTTTGGCCCTAACGAAATACCTGAGAAAAAAGCTAAAAATCCTGTTCTGATTTTCCTTAAGCAATTTCATAGCATTCTAATTTATATCCTTATTGCCGCTGCTGCCATTTCATTTTTCGTTGGCCATGCAGTTGATGTTTATGTAATTTTAGCTGTAATTCTAATTAATGCCGTAATAGGCTTCATTCAAGAGAATAAGGCAGAGAAATCAATTCAGGCTTTAAAAAGGATGATTGTGCCTTATGCAAAGGTTTTCCGAGGAGGAAAATTACTGCAAGTACATGCGAAAGAATTAGTGCCCGGAGACATTATTTTCTTAGAAGAGGGTGACAGAATTCCTGCTGACGCAAGGCTTCTTGAAGTGAAAAACACCAGGACAGTAGAGGCTTCTTTAACTGGCGAGTCACTTCCTATTGACAAAGACGTTAAAGTGCTACCTGAAAAAACAGGTTTAGCTGACCGTAAGAATATGGTATGGATGGGGACATTTGTTGCCGGCGGACAGGCTAAGGCTGTTGTGGTATTTACGGGTATTAAAACAGCCATTGGTAAAGTAGCTACTAGTATAGAAAAGATAAAAAAAGTCAAGGGTCATTTTGAAAAAAAGACAGCTATTCTGGCAAGACAAATGGGTATTATTGCGGTTGTCTGTGCATTTATAGTATTCCTGGTCGGTTTTTTTGCTCGAGGGTTTGAATTCTCTGAAATTTTTCTTTTTACAATAGCTTCTCTTGTTGCTGGAATTCCGGAAGGATTGCCCGCAGTACTGATAATAGTACTTGCTATTGGTGCCCACAGGATGGCAAAAAGAAATGCTATTATTAGAACATTGCCGGCAACTGAAACTCTTGGGGTAGCAACAGTTATTGCAACCGACAAGACAGGAACATTAACGCAAAACACCATGAATGTTGAGAAGATAATTTTGCCGGGTGAAGATGAAATCACTGTTTCAGGAGAAGGCTGGAAGCCTTCAGGGGATTTTTCTCAAAAAGATAACATCATTGCTCCATTAGAAAATTCTCGTTTATCAAAACTTTTACATATCGCTTGTGTTTGTAATAATGCAAGGATAGTAAAAGAAGAGGACGAAAAATATAAAATTATTGGTGACCCCACAGAGGCTGCTTTGGTTGCTCTTGCAGAAAAGGCTGGATTAAAGAAAGAAGAGTTGCTGGAAAAAGAGAAAAGAATAGATGATTTACCATTTAATCCGGAATTGAAATATAGAGCATCACTTTCAGTACTTGTGAAAGAAGATAGGAAGAAAGAAATTTATGTTATCGGAGCTCCCGAGGCTGTTCTTGCCCATTCCTCTTTTACTCTTTGGGAAAAAGGAGAGAAGAAGATAACTCAGGAAGAGAAACAGGAAATTCTCGCCGGAATACAAGGTTTGGCAAAGAAAGCAATGAGAGTTCTTGGCTTAGCTTACAAGATAACCCCTGTCAGTACAGATAACCTGTCAGAAGATTTGGTCAATGATCTTGTTTTGGTTGGCGTTGTTGGTATGCTAGATCCTCCAAGGCCCCAGGTAAAGGAGGCAATTGCTAAAGCCAGGAAAGCAGGTATTAGAGTTATTATGAAGACAGGAGACCATAAGGACACAGCTGTTGCCGTCGCTAAAGAGATAGGGATGATTGGCGAAAAGACAAAAAGTAAGTGTCCAGAGGTTCTTACTGAACAAGAATTGCTAAAGCTTTCAGAAGAAGAGTTTGAAGAAATAATAAAACATATTTCTGTTTTTGCCAGGTTAACTCCTGGTATGAAATTAAGAATTGTTGAGACTTTACAGAAACAAGGCCATATTGTTGCCATGACAGGGGACGGGGTTAATGATGCACCTGCACTTAAAAGAGCGGATATCGGAATTGCCATGGGTATAATTGGTACTGATGTAGCAAGGGAATCAAGCGCAATTGTGCTTGCTGATGATAATTTTTCTTCTATTATGAATGCAATAGAAGAAGGAAGAACTGTTTTTACGAATACAAGACAGGCAAGTTCTTTTCTAATCACTACTAATTTTGCAGAAAGTATAAGTATTATAACTACAATGCTTCTTGGCCTTCCATTGCCATTGCTACCTACTCAGCTGTTATGGCTCAATTTGGTTACTGATGGGGTTAGCGATGTTGCCTTAGCCGCTGAACCAAGTCATGAGGACGTTTTGGAAGAACCTCCACGAAAGGCAAAAGAAAATATTTTATCAAAAGAAATCATCCCTTTCATTCTCATCATGGCCGGTATTATGGTTATTTTTACATTAATTATTTTTAATACCTATTTGCCAAGCGGAATAGAAAAGGCAAGGACAGGGGCATTTACTGTTATGGCATTCACTCAATTATTTAATGTTTTAAATATGCGTTCACTTAAAAGGTCTGTTTTCAAGATAGGTCTTTTTAGCAATAATTTTATAGTCGCATCTCTTATAGCTTCTGTTTTTCTGTTAGCCATGGTACTTTATGTCCCATTTTTCCAGGGCGTATTTCAATTTGCGCCCTTAGGTTTATTAGAAATACTCATTATAATCCTTTTATCGTCTTCGGTATTATGGTTAGGTGAGTTGTACAAATATTTGAAACCAAAGAACTTACTCTATTAGCTTATGCTAAAGCGGGGCCTATTGTGTCCCCAAAACTCCAATGGTAGCCGCTCCGATTCATCGGAGCGTTTGGAGTAGCAGACTTCAGTCTGCGTGGAGTAGCTCCGATTCATCGGAGCGCGAGGTATATCTTATGAACATATCTATTTTTGCTCTACCTCCATTATTGACAGGTTTATGTACTTTGGCTCTTGGTCTATTCGTTTTATTAAAAAGTAAGTCTTCTGCTGTAGCCCGTAGATTTTCCATACTTTGTTTTAGCATAATGCTGTGGAAGTTTGGAAATGTTTTAGCATGGTCTTCTAAAACTTCTGATATTGCTATATTTTGGACAAGATTAGTTTATATTGGAGTAGCTTTTATTCCCGCTGTAGTTTACCATTTTTCTGTGAGTACCAATAACTTACAAAAACAGAAAAGATGGATTCCTTTTATGTATCTTCTTAGCTTTCTACTTCTATCTTTGGTATTCCGTAAAGATTTTATAATTGGCACTCAGGAAACTCTTTGGGGCAGACACCATATAGTTGGGAGAAGTCATAATGTTTTTCTATTCTTTTGGGCGTTGCCTTTTATTTTAGCTTTTTTTAATTTCTATTCTGGGTATAAGTCAACAACTTCTCCCTTTGAACGACAACGAAGACGTCTTATATCAATAGGCTTTTTTGTAGCCTGTTTCGCAAGTATAGATTATCTTCCCGCTTATGGAGTGCAAATTCCTTATCCCATAGGTTTTATTTTCATACTGTTTTTTATCGCCATCACCGCTTATGCTGGTGTATACTATAAAGCCTTAGATGTAGAGATTATTCTAAAGAAGATATCCATTATAACTTTTTTATCAATTGTGGCAGCAGTAATTATCTATATAGCTCCTTTCTACCTGCAATCCTATTTCTACAAACTCTGGGGTAAAAACTGGATATTTTTTCCTATTTCTCTTGCCTTCTTAGTTGGTATCGGTTTGTTTCGCCTCATAAACCTTGTAAGGAATATGGAAGAGAGTGAACTCTCTAAAAAATTTGCTTACCGCCCAATTCTTAAAAAAGAAGCTGAGAGAATTTCTAAAGCAAAAAACATACACGAACTCTTAACCTATTTAACTCGTGATTTAAGCTACTGGGTTAGATTAGACTATGTAGGGGTTCTTGTTTGGGACAATCATACCAAAAAATTTGTATTACACAGCAGCTTTACCCATGCAAAAAATAAGGAGAAAATCCCTACAGGTTTAACCCTTTCCCAGGATAATCCCCTAATTGTTGAACTTTTAAGAAAAAGAAAGCCTGTGGTGTATAGTGAGTTAAAATACTCCCTCGATATAGAAACAACTCCATCTGAAGAAAGAGGGTTTCTCTCTAAGATAACTGCCCAGATGCAACGTCTGGGTGCAGAGGTAGCCATACCCTGTTTTTGTGAAGATAAACTTTTAGCCTTAATCAACATAGGTCATAAATTAAACCTCAATGATATCGTTACCCTTGAGGACTTAGAGTTATTCTCATCTTTATCTAACCATACCGCCCGTGCAATTCATGGTTTTATGCTCAACGAGGAAAAAATCCAGCTTATTGTAGCCTCCCAGAATACTTTAATCTCAGCAATTGAAGCCAAGGACCGCTATACTCGTGGTCATACTGATAGAGTAGCTCAATATTGTACCCTCATGGGAAAGAGTTTAGAGAAGCAACTCCGGCTTTATCCTAATGGGTTATCTGACCTTAAATGGGCTGCTCAGCTTCATGATGTAGGAAAGATAGGTATTTCTGATACAATTCTTCTTAAAAAAGGTCGTTTGAATAAAGATGAATGGCAGGTTATAAAAGAACACCCTATAAATGGTATAAGGATTATCACCCCTGTCCGGGAATGGCTCGGTGAAGATATCTGCGCCGGTATACTCTATCATCATGAAAACTTCGATGGTTCAGGATATCCCTCCCAACAAAAAGGAGAAGAAATTCACCTCTTTGCTCAAATAATAAGAGTTGCCGATGCTTTTGATGCTATGACTCTACATAGACCTTACAGACCTGCTTTGACAAAAGAGGATGCAATAAATGAACTTAAAAAATACAAAGGCACCCAGTTTGCCCCTCAAATTGTAGATGTTATGGTGAAGTTATATAATACCGGAGAAATATAAGAGACTCCTCTCCCCTGGTGGGAGAGGATAAAGGTGAGGGGGAAAGTGGTCGCCCAAGACCTTTATGCCCGTAATCAGTAACAACCTATAAAAAAATATAAAACCTTTAAAGCTAAAATGCTTTCAAAAGGAGGTATATAATAAACAGTTAACTTATTTAAAAATAGGCATTTATAAAAGAAAATGCAAGAGGAGAGCCGTACGTAAGTGGAAAACATATACACTAGAGGCATAATCCGTGCCATTCTCGTTGCCTCCTGCCGGGGGTGCAGTAAAATAACAATATGAAAGGGGGTTCACATGGAAAACTCGATTTTTCTCGCTAAACTTCTTGGTCCGTATTGTATCATTGTCGCAGTAGGAATTCTCTTTAACCTGAGAACCTATCAGAAGGTTATGGGAGATTTCTGTAAAAATTCTGCTTTGATTTATTTAGGCGGAGTAATGGCTCTTTTCTTTGGTCTTCTTATAGTGCTATTTCACAATGTATGGGTGGCTAACTGGGTTGTAATCATTACAATTTTTGGTTGGCTTGGGTTCATTAAAGGCGCCTGGTTAATCATTTTACCGAATACGGTAGCCAAATTGACAGAGGCATACCAGAAAAATGTGGCCCTATTAGTGGTTCATTTGGTCATAATCCTAGCCCTTGGCGTCTTTCTGACGGTTATGGGGTATTTTGTCGTGTAGGGGATTTTGATTTCTAATTTGGATGTTAGCTAATAAATTGCTTGAGAGTTTTCCTGAAGAACTGAAAAATAGAAAATAAAACAAGCGGAGGTCATAATATGAGCAAGACAGCGGAATTAAAAGCATTACATGCCCAATTTCTTACAGAGTTCAACGAAGAAGATGCAGGGCAAATATGGGAACAGCAAAGTCAGGAGTTCAGGGAATTTTGGGATGAAATCCTTCCTTCCGGCGAAAAACTAAGCCCCGAAGACATCGATTACTATATTCGCTTTCTCGATAGCCATGCTAAGGGTATCGCAGATTCCGACATAGAGCCATCTGCAAGATCCCTAATACCTCAGGGCTCATGGCGTAGGATTATGCAGGAATTTAAGCAAGATAAGAAGCTATATAAGCTAGTAACATCCATTCTGCAATGCGATTCTGATGACGAAAAAGTAGAGCTTCTTAATAAGCTCTATTCTGCTAACACCGAGAGAAATAGACTAACAGGCCAGAATGCCAATATGATAAATGATCTAATGTTTGTATATAGCCCCATGGAAAATCTGAGCATTCTATCTTTGTCTCACAGGTATAAGATTATTGATGCTTTTAAGCTAGGCAATGTATCCTCGATTAAGCAGAAAAGCTGGGGTGAGCAGATTGTTCTTACCAAGAATGCTGTTATATCTTTCCGAGAGAAGTTCACATTTAAAAATACTCGGTCTCTATCTCGGTTCTTTTATTTCGCCCCTGTTAAAGAACTATGGGGTAAAAAAGAGGTCATTTCTTCAGATGATGTAGATTTTGATGAGCGGCTTGAAGAGGAAGGTTTCTTTGATATTCCCGTAAGTGATAGGAAGATTATATCAGAGGCAGGAGATCCTCCTATAAAACTTTTATGTGAGAAAGTTGACAAGGGGAAGTTAATTGCCCGTGCAGAATTTCAGCGTTATTATATTTGGGATAATAAACCAAAGTTGAAAAGTAGGCTTATTGAATCGGTTTTGCTCAGGGTCCCCATTCCTGTTATTTATGTGGCAGAAGAAAATGCTGGAAAGGAATTAGTAGTTGATGGGCAGCAGAGGATGCTGACCTTTTATAATTTCATGAAGAAGGACGGCTTTAAACTTACTGGGCTTCGTGTTTTAAAGGAGCTTAATGGAAAAACTTATACAGATCTATCTGAGGAATTACAAGATTCGATAGCCGACTATCCTATCAGAGTAATTAAAATTTTAAAGGAATCCCATAAGGACATTAAATTCGACATCTTCGAAAGGTTAAATCGGGGATCGGTCAAACTTAATGAACAGGAACTCCGCAATTGCATTTATAGAGGAAGCTTTAATAACCTACTGAAAACATTAGCTGAAAATAAAGATTTTCAAAGAATTCAAGGCCTTAGAGGAGTTCATAAACGGATGATTGATATGGAGAGAATTCTTCGCTTTTTTGCTTTTACAGATTTAACTGAAAGAAAATATAAAGGATCACTAACAAGCTTCCTTAACAGTTATATGGAAAGTAATCGTGAAATATCTGAAAAGCAGAAAGAAGAAAAGACAGCTATGTTTAAGAATTCAGTAGAGTTGTGCCAAACCGTATTTGGCGATTTATCCTTTAGGCGCTGGCAGTTAGGTGATGAAGATGATGCCAATGGATATCGCGAAGATAAAATAAACGAAGGTATATTTGATGTGCAAATGTATGGCTTTACTCAATACGAAAAACGAGATATTATAAAAAAAGCCATGCTCATCAAAGATGCGTTTATTGAGCTTATGACTAAAAATATGGCGTTTATCGAATCTATAGAGAAAGGCACATATGATACTCAAAAGGTAAAATTACGCACCGAGAAATGGTTTCAGAAGTTAAGGGAAGTTGTAGGGTACCCTGAGAATGACCGTCGCTTTTATAGCTTTGAAGAGAAAAAAGCTCTTCACGATGCGAATAAAGTTTGTCATCTTTGTGGTAATGAAATTGTGTTTATAGAAGATGCACATGTTGATCATTTAGAAAGATATTCAGAGGGTGGTAAAACGAAAATAAAGAATGGTAAGATAAGTCACCGATACTGCAATTTACAGAAAGGATAAACAGCTTTTTATCCCTCCTTCGGCAATCGCAGTCGTCCGCCGATGGCTCAGAAAGGCGAAATGCCGGCGTCTAAGATAGGCAATCTCTGGCGATTTAAGAGAGAAGAGATTGATGAGTGGATGAAGAACAGGGCGAATACGAGGAGAATTAGATATGCCAGGAGAGATTGAGAAGAGGTTGTGGGGTGCGGCGGATCAGCTGAGGGCTAATTCGCATTTAACCTCCGCTGAATATTCAAAACCGGTGCTTGGTTTGATATTTCTACGGTACGCTGATTTTAAGTTTACCCAGGCAGAAAAAGAACTAGCCGGCAGAAGAACAGGGCGCAGGACTATTGGCAAGGCAGACTATCAGGCAAGGGGCGTTATGTATTTACCAGGGGAAGCGCGCTTCTCCAGGCTGTTGAATCTTCCTGAGGGGACGAATATCGGCCAAGCCGTTAATAATGCAATGAAAGCTATTGAGAGGAAGAATGAGGATTTAAGAGGCGTTCTGCCCAAGACATACAACCGCTTCGCTAATGATCTACTCTTTGTGTTACTGAGGAACTTTAACTTTAAGTTAGACGATATTGAGGGGGATGTCTTCGGCAAGATTTATGAGTACTTTTTAGGCAAGTTCGCTATGGGCGAAGGCCAAAGGGGTGGTGAGTTCTTTACGCCTACATCTCTTGTTAAGCTTATTGTTGGGATTATAGAGCCATTTCACGGCCGCATCCTTGATCCTGCCTGCGGGTCCGGCGGTATGTTTGTGCAAAGCGCCCACTTTGTCGAAAACCACAAAAAGAATCCAAGCGCGGAGATCATGGCGTATGGCGAAGAAAGGGTCGCTGATACTATTCGGCTTAGCAAGATGAACCTTGCGGTCCACGGCTTATCTGGGGATATTAGGCAGGGCAACACATATTATGAAGACGTGCATAATAGTTTAGGAAAGTTTGATTTTGCAATGGCTAATCCCCCGTTTAATGTAGACGGCGTGGATAAAGATAAGATAAAGGATGACCCGCGCTTTCCTTTTGGCATGCCTTCGACTGATAACGCGAACTATTTATGGATTCAGATATTCTATAGTGCATTGAATTCCAAAGGCAGGGCAGGATTTGTTATGGCTAACGCTGCGGCTGATGCCCGTGCTTCTGAGCTTGAAATTAGAAAAAGGCTGATTGAAGACCGCGCAGTGGATGTGATGGTGTCGATTGGTCCTAATTTCTTTTCTACGGTCGTTCTTCCTTGTGCGCTTTGGTTTTTGGATAAAGGTAAAAAGAAAACCCCGTGTAAGGACAAGGTTCTTTTTATTGATGCCCGCCATATTTATCACCAGATAGACCGCGCCCATAGAGAATTTACCCCAGCACAGATTGAGTTTTTGGCAAATATTGCAAGGCTCTATCGTGGCGAGAAGCCAGAAAACGTTAATGGTAGCGATAAGATGATGAAGGAGAAATTTCCCAAAGGAAAGTACGCTGATATAGCCGGCCTTTGTAAGGTAGCGACAATAGAAGAGATTAAAAAGAACGGATGGAGCCTTAATCCAGGGCGATATGTTGGCGTAGCTGAAAGAGAAGAAGAGGATTTTGATTTTACTGAGCGGATTGAGGAATTAAATAAAGAAATGGAAGGATTGAACAGCGAGGCACGGAAAATGGAAGGGCGGATTGGAAAGAATATTTCGGAATTGCTGGAGGGGGAGCGATGACTTTCGCTGGCAATAGCAAGTTAACGCTTGGCGACCTTTGCAGGTTTCAAGCAGGCTCGGCTTTTCCTCAGGAATACCAGGGCGCAACTTCTGGGGACTTCCCTTTCATCAAGGTAAGCGACATGAACCTTGGAGGAAACGAGGTTCACATCAACGAAGCAAACAACTGGGTATCGACGGACCAACTTGGGGAGCTTAAGGCAAAACCCTTACCCGCCGGAACACCTGTTTTTGCCAAGATCGGGGAAGCACTAAAACAGAACAGAGTCCGACTGCTTACTCGCGCGACCATCATTGACAACAACATGATGGGGGCACTCGCCAATGCTGATGTGATAGACCGGCGCTACCTCTACTATCTGCTCGGCCAAATTGGGCTTCCCGGTTTGGCGACTGGGACATCAGTCCCTTATCTCACGGTGAATGTGCTTTTTCGTGTTCCTGTAGATCTCCCCCTTTTCCCCACCCAACGCAAAATCGTCTCCATCCTCTCCGTCTACGATGACCTGATCGAGAACAACAGCCGCCGGATCAAGATTTTGGAAGAGATGGCCCAGACAATATATCAGGAGTGGTTTGTTAAGTTTAGATTCCCCGGCCACGAAAAAGCGAGAATGGTTGATTCCCCTTTGGGCAAGATTCCGGAGGGGTGGGAGGTGAAGAAGTTAAAAAATCTTGTATCAAACATAAAACAATCTGAAAAATCTGGCAATCACCTTTTAAAAATTCCTTATGTCCCAATCGATTGTCTACCACGTAAATCATTGTATCTTAATACTTCCAAACCTGGTTCCGAGGCTAAAAGCAGTTTAATACGATTTAAAAAGTACGATGTATTATTTGGGGCAATGCGGTCATATTTCCATAAAGTAGTAATAGCACCTTTTAATGGAACTACAAGAACAACTTGTTTTATTTTAAGACCTAATGATTCCAACTATTATGCATATTCTGTATTAACTCTGTTTCAAGAATCAACGATAAATTATGCTAATAGTCATTCAAAAGGAAGCACGATGCCGTATGCAGTTTGGGATGAGGGATTGGCCGAAATGTCCGTCATTTTACCACCAAAAGACATTGTTACAAGGTTTAATGAATCAATTGAACCAATGCTGAAAAGAATTACTGTTGGATATTTTGAACAAAAAAACCTGCGCCAAACTCGTGACCTTTTGCTCCCTAAACTTATCTCAGGCGAAATAGATGTTGAAGATTTGGATATAGATGTTGGAGAACTTGCCGAATGAGGAACAATAACTTTACAGAAGGTTCCCTTGTTGAACAGCCCGCAATAGAGCTCTTTTCCCGTTTAGGATGGGAGACGATTAATTGTTTTGATGAGACGCTGGGTCCTGGCGGTATATTGGGTAGAGAGACAACATCCGAGGTTGTTTTAATCAAAAGGCTCAAACTAGCCCTTCGAAGACTCAATCCCGAACTTCCCGATACAGTTATCCAATTAGCCATAGAAGAGCTCATCAAAGACCGCAGCGCCATGAATCCTACTTACGCCAACTGCGAGATTTACAAAATGTTAAGGGATGGCGTTACAGTACTGGCAAGAAGGGCAACCGATGATCGGGAGGAGACCTACATAAAAGTCAAAGTTATTGATTGGAATGAGTCAGCTAACAATGACTTCTTACTGGCATCCCAGCTTTGGATTTCGGGGGAGATGTATAAAAGGCGGGCGGATTTAGTCGGTTTTGTAAATGGCCTGCCTTTGGTTTTTATTGAGCTTAAGGCATCGCACAGGAGATTAGAACACGCTTACAGGAGAAACCTTAGGGACTATAAAGAGACAATCCCCCAGGTTTTTCTGTACAACGCAATCATCATATTGTCAAACGGCAGTCAAAGCAGAGTTGGCACTATAACATCCGAGTGGGAGAATTTTGTTGAATGGAAGAAGATTAATAGCGAAGGAGAAAAGGGAGTTGTTTCCTTAGAGACAATGATCCGGGGCACGTGCGAGCCAGAGCGGTTATTTGATATAGTTGAGAATTTTATTCTGTTTAGTGAGGCTGGAGGCGGTCTTGTTAAGATGATGGCAAAGAACCATCAGTATCTTGGCGTAAATAACGTCATTGAGAAATTTAAGCGGATAGAGGAAGAAAAGGGAAGGCTTGGCGTCTTCTGGCATACTCAAGGTAGCGGCAAGAGCTACTCAATGATATTTTTCTCTCAGAAGATCCTGCGTACGATCCCCGGCAACTATACTTTTGTAATCGTGACGGACCGACAGTCCCTGGACCGGCAGATTTATAAAAATTTTGTTAATGCGGGGGCTATAACCGAGCAATATGTGCAGGCTGACAGCGGCGAGCATTTGAAGCAATTATTACGCGAGGATCACAGGTACATATTTACGTTGATTCAGAAATTTCACACAAGACAAGGAGCCATTTACTCCAAGCTTTCAGACCGGTCAGATATTATTGTCATTACCGATGAGGCCCACCGTACCCAATATGACATCTTCGCCTTGAATATGCGTAATGCCCTCCCTAAAGCGGCGTTCATAGGGTTTACAGGAACGCCGCTTATTGCAGGAGAGGAGAAGACCAAAGAGGTTTTTGGCGATTATGTCAGTATTTATAACTTCAAGCAGTCAGCGGATGATAGGGCGACTGTACCACTTTATTATGAGAATAGAATACCGGAACTGCAGCTGACTAACAGAGACTTAAACGCGGAAATGGAACAGCTGCTTGATGAGGCGGCGTTAGATGAGGAGCAGGAGAGAAGGGTTGAGCGGGAGTTCAGCAGGGAATATCAGGTGATTACCCGTGATACCCGTTTAGAAAGAATTGCTGAGGATATTGTTGATCATTTTATGGGCCGAGGATTTATGGGGAAGGCGATGGTGGTTAGTATTGATAAGGCCACAGCCGTTAAGATGTATGATAAGGTGCAAAAGTACTGGGAACAATATAAAAGTGACTTAGAAGCAAAAATCAGGCGTAGTTACGGTATCGAAAAAGAAGAATTAGAGGAAAAGCTTAAGTATATGAAAGAAACTGATTTGGCTGTCGTTGTCTCGCAGTCCCAAAATGAAATTGAAGAGCTTAGAAGGAAGGGCGTGGATATTACGCCGCATCGCAGGCGGATGGTGAGGGAAGATCTGGATACCAAGTTTAAAAAGCCAGAGGATCCGTTCCGGATTGTGTTTGTGTGCGCGATGTGGATGACAGGTTTTGATGTGCCGTGCTGTTCCACAATGTATCTTGATAAACCTATGCGTAATCACACGCTTATGCAGACGATTGCCCGGGCAAACAGGGTTTTTGGGGAGAAGAATAACGGTTTAATTGTTGATTATATCGGCGTATTTAGGGATTTACAAAAAGCGTTGGCGATATATGGTACCGGGGCTGAAGGCGGCGAGACACCAGTCAGGCCTAAAGGTGAGCTTGTTGAGTTATTAAGGGAAGCGGTAAAGGAGACGAAGGAATTCTGCATTGAGAGAGGCGTTGATTTGTTGAAACTCCAGGCAGAGTTTCAAGCAGCGGAAGGCTTTAGCCGTGTACGGTTGTTGGACGATGCTGTTGAGTCGATTATCGTTGATGAGGAATCAAAGAGGAAGTATTTATCATTGGCTGCTGTCGTGAACAGACTTTATAAAGCTATTCTGCCAGACCCTTTGGCGAATGAGTTTCGTTCTATACGGAAACTGATAGTCGTGCTTGCAAATAAGATTAGATTGCTTAGCCCAGAACCCTCGCCACCTGAGGCTATAGATGAGGTAATGGGCAGGGTTGAAGGATTGCTTGATGACTCTGTGAGGATTGCGGATTATGTCATTAAGCCTCCCGAAGGGAAGGACCGTCTTATAGATTTAAGCAAGATAGACTTTGAGGCGTTGAAGGAAAAGTTTAAAATTGGCCATAAACGCATGGAGGCAGAAAAGTTCAAGAGCGCTATAGGTAGAAAATTAAAATTGATGGTTTGGCTGAACAGAAGCAGGATGGATTTTATGGAAAAATTCCAGAAGATGCTAGATGAATATAATGCCGGTGCTTATAATCTGGAGGTTTTCTTTAAGAAGTTAACGGAGTTTGCAAAAGAGCTCGGTGAGGAGGAAAAGCGAGCGATTGCTGGGGGACTGACGGAAGAGGAGCTAGCGGTGTTTGATTTATTGACTAAGCCGGAGATGGATTTAACCGAGAAAGAAAAGCAGCGGGTTAAGAAGGTGGCGCGAGAACTGCTGCAGGCACTTAGGCGGGAGAAACTTGTCCTTGATTGGCGTAAGAGGCAACAGACTCGAGCGGTTGTGCGGGTGGCAATTGAGGAGACCTTAGAGGGTTTGCCCGAACGGTATACACCTGAGCTGTTCAACAGTAAATGCGATGTTGTATATCAGCATGTTTATGATTCTTATTTCGGCCGTGGACAGAGCATTTATGAAATGGCTGGAAAGGCAGTCGGAGTAAGCGATGATTATTTTCCTGGCATTGGTTCAAAAATAATTGAGGAGAGGCTTCCAAAGTCAGAATTATTTGTTAGTGACATCGTTTCTGATGGTGAGATCGAAGAGAGCGAAAAATTTATTAGCGTATTACCAATTTATTCTTTAGAGACGGCCGCGGGAAAATTTGGCGATGGATTAGCCGTGGAGCCTGAAGGATGGATGAAGGTGGATATTGGGCGGAAATTGGATAAAAGGATGTTCGTTGCAAAAGTCGTAGGCTATTCCATGGAACCGAAGATTCCCAACAACAGTTATTGTGTATTTAGCGCAGATGTTGTTGGAAGCCGTCAAGGGAAAATAGTTCTTGCACAACATCATGATATAGGTGATATTGATACAGGCGGAAGCTATACGGTTAAGAAATATTATAGTGAAAAGAGATTTAAGCGGGATGGTACTTGGCAACATGAAAAAATAATCCTTGAGCCTTTGAATAAGGCATACAAACCTATAATCTTACCGCGATGTGAAGAAGGAGAACTTAAAATCATTGCGGAGTTCATAACAATTTTAGAGTAGAGTGAAACAGGTAAAAAGAAAGATGGTGTCAGGCCTTGATGTGATACAAAGCACCTTTTAAAAAATTAAAGGGGGTGAAAAAAGAAAAAGAAAAAATTTTCTTTTGGGCGATTTTGATGTTTTTGCGTCTTGCCCTTCGGGCAATCCGCAGGCCTTATGGCCTTTAAAAAGCAGATTTGAATTACCTCGCCCACCCAGCAGTCACGCAGTGACTGCTTCCCCTTTAAAAAGGACTTGGTGGGTAATGAGAAACAATAAAATGCATGGAGGTGGAATATGGCTCAGGAAGACATAAATGAAGAATTAAAAATTACTTTACAGGAAATCAATAAAGGCATAAAACTGTTGGTCTTAGCGAATAGACGTAATATTGAGAAAGAAAGAAATGATTTTTTGGATACAGGTGTTAATAGGAAGGTTTTAAACTTATGCAATGGGAAAAGACAGATTAAAGAAATAGCTAAGAAAGTTGGTAAAACAAGCCGCACGATTCAATATGTGGTTGATGGGCTCCTTGCTTATAGTTTTGTTACTTTAATAAAAGCTTCTTACGGCAAAGCAAAATTTCCTAAAAAATTGTAAATTTGTTAGGAGGTGAAAATATGGACGAAAATTTAAAAGTGCTGAAAGAGATCTTAGAAGCGTTAAAAGATATAAAACGAGGGATAAATATTATTGCCTCTGCTCAAAAGGATAAAGCTTTAGGAGAATTAAGCAAAGTCAGAGGTAAAAGGAAACAAATGTATAAAATGTTTAATGGTAAAAATAGTCTTGAAGATATTGCAAAAAAATTGAAGACATCACATGAAAACGTAAGACTATTTAGCATTGAATGTCAGAAAACAGGCCTTGTAGAGTTTATTAAAGGCAAATGGGGAACAAAATATCCCAAAAAACTGGTATAGAAGGCATTATGAAGAAGAAAAGAAAAGAATATGATTTCAAAGTTTTAGAAAGTAAGATTGATACCTTGATTAAATTAATTGCCTCTGGGATTACATATGGTAAAGAACTTAAAGATCAGACGAGACTTCTTTATAATGCTGGTTTTAAACCAAAAGAGATAGCAAAATTATTAAATAAGTCGGCTAATTCTGTCAGAGTGACATTAACGCTGTACAAGAAGAAATAGTTTCATGAAAATTAAGAAAAAAGAATATAGAACCACGATAATTATAGGAGCGGGTGCTTCACGAGGTGCTATTTCTAGTATCAAGCCGGGCAATATTAGATTACCTCTAAATAGAGATTATTTTGATATGCTTGCACGCTTTGTCAAAATCGAAGGTGGACAAGCTAATAAAAATTCTTTTTCACGACTAATTTCATTTATAAACGAAACCCTTCTTACATCTCAACATTACCCCACTATGGAGGATGTATTTAATGTCTTGTTTATGTCTAAAGACATACCAGAGATATTTAAAAAAAGTAGAGGAAGAACAAGAAAACCTGGTTATAGAATAGAAATCAAAGATTTTATCTCCTTATTGATCAAGTTATTCATATATATTCAGTCTAACCATTATCAAAAGAAAAGCATTAATCATTATGAAAAATTGGTCGCTAGGCTTTCTGGCAAAGACACTTTAATAACGTTGAATTACGATACTTTGCTTGATGTCGAACTTTGTAATTTTGGATGGACTCCAGAGTTAGGATATGGTTTTGAGGCTAGAAGTAAAATAAAGTACGATGATATTCACCGAAAACCACTCGCGGATATGAATCAAGTGAGGTTATTAAAACCTCATGGATCATTAAATTGGTTTGCAAAAGGGAAAATGTCCAAACTGGATGATGTTTTATCGAGACGTCCACCATCTAAAATAATAATGTCACGGGTTCCGAGAACTTATAACATTAAAAGAGAAAGGTTGATCAGATTTTTTATTCCTCCCCTTTATACAAAATTTTTTAATAATAAGTTTTGGAAAGGCTTATGGCGACGGTGTTATCTTAGTTTAAAAGATGCTGAATGTTTAATATTTCTAGGCTGTTCTCTCACTGCAACCGATTATCACCTATCAGCTATATTATCTAGGGTTACGAAGGAGAGGAAAAAGAAAAAATTTAAAAAGATAATAATAGTCGATAAAAGCAAAAAAACAGTAAAACGAATAAAAAGGCTTTTGAGAGGTTGTAGTAAAGGAGGATACGCGGATCATAAAACGTTTGCAGAGTTTTCCAAAAACCTCTAGTTATGATTCTGAATAGATAAATGATGAAACTCATTGCATTACAAGAGGTTAGAGAAATTGAGAAGGAGCGCTCAAGGGACTATTTAGACAGGGTAGAGGAGTTTTTGGAGGGCTACGATCCGAACAAGAAAGTGATGGACAAAGAGACTAAAAAACTTATATTAAATCTGCTTTTTAAAAACATCAAAATCGCCCAAAAGAAAATTTTTTCTTTTTCCTTTTTCGCCCCCTTTAATTTTTTCTTTTTTGAAAAGGAACAAAAAATACAATGCCAGAAAAATCAAAGACTTATGAAAAATCGCCTCCGAGAGTCTATATCAGGACTTTCGGATGTCAGATGAATGATGCGGATTCGGAGGTTATGGGGAGGCTTCTGGAAAGGGAGGGATATGGGAAGGTAGATTTTCCGGAAGGGGCGGATGTTATAATTCTCAATACTTGTTCTGTGAGGCAGCATGCTGAAGATAGGGCACTGAGTTACCTGGCATCCTTGAAAAGAGTTAGAAAGGAGAATCCATCTACAGTTTTTGTCCTGGCGGGGTGTGTAGCACAGAGATTGAAGAGTAAAATATTCGAAAAGACTCCTTTTGTGAATATTGTTCTGGGAACAGATAATATATTAGAATTGCCGAAGTTGATTGAAGAAGCTTTTCAGAAGCCGAATGAGAAAGTTCTTGCTACTGAAGTAAAGGGAGATTTGCCCAAGTTAGCAGAAGGGTTCTGGAGTTCTTTGTCTTATGGATGCGCCAAGAATTCTGAATTAATGGGGCAGGTTACAATTATGCGGGGTTGTGATAATTTCTGTTCTTATTGTATTGTACCTTATGTCAGGGGCAGGGAAAAATCAAAACCTGTTAGTGATATTGTTTCAGAAGTAGAGCAGAAGGTGGCCGATGGATGTAAGGAAATTATGCTTTTGGGACAGAATGTGAATTCTTATAGATCCAATAGTTCTGACTTCGCTGACCTTTTAAGGGAAGTGGAAAAAGTAAATGGATTGGAACGGATTCGCTTTATGACTTCTCATCCTAAGGATGTCTCTGAGAAATTGATTAATACTATAAGAGATTCGAGTAAAATCTGTGAGCATCTCCATCTTCCTGCTCAATCTGGCTCTAATAGAATATTGGAGGGAATGAACAGGGGCTATACCAGACAACAATATTTAGAATTGATTGATAAGATAAAAAGAGAGATTCCTAAAATAAGTGTTACTACTGACCTTATGGTTGGCTTTCCTGGGGAGAAGAAAGAGGATTTTGAGGATACTTTAAGGTTGGTGGAAGATGTTGAATTTGATGCTGCTTTTACTTTCAAATATTCGGCTCGTCCAGGGACTCAAGCGGCTAAAGAGAAGGATGATGTTCCTCTGGAAACAAAAAAGGAGCGTTTAGCTGAACTTAATGAACTCTGTGAGAAGATGGTGCTGGAGAAGAACCGAAGACTTCTGGGAAAAGTGGAAGAAGTTATGGTGGAGAGGTTTGCCCGGAAAGAGAAGAAGTTGGTGGGAAGGACGCGGGGTAATAAGAGGGTGTTTTTTTCGGGGGATGGTAAGGATATTGGGGAATTGTTGCCGGTGGAGATAGAAAAGGCGTATACGTGGTCGTTGTTGGGGAGGGTGAGGTAGTGTTTATCCCCCTCACCTTTATCCTCTCCCGCAAGGGGAGAGGAGATAATAAAAGGCAAAGCTTCGCTTTGCGGCTACAAAATTGAGGGGAGAGGAAACAATTCCCCCTCACCCTAACCCTCTCCCGCAAGGGGAGAGGAGGAGAGAAGAATAAAAATAGAAATAGAATAAAATAAATGGAGGTGGGTATGAGTCAAGTGAAGTTGGTGGTAGTTTTGATTTTTGCTTTCCTTTTGGTTCTCCTGGCTGTGGTAAATCAGCCGCAAGTATCGATGAACCTTTTACTCTGGAAGACTCCTGAGGTATCCCTGATTGTATTTGTGTTTGCTGCGATCCTTCTGGGTGGGATATTTGCTACTGTTTTGGGAGTGGTAACCCAACTAAAATTCAAGAAGGACCTTACGACGAAAGAGAAAGAGGTGAAGGAACTGGAAGAAAGGATTGTCAAGTTACAACTTGCTGCTGGTAAAACTGAAGAAGTGAAAAAAGAAGAGAAGAAGCCGTCTGTGGAGATAGAGCCGCAGGAATAGGACGGCACCGTAAACGGTGCCCGACCAGAATGGCACCCTGAAGGGTGCCCAACCAACATAAGGGGTTAGAAGTTTGGGTAAATTTACTCCCTTAATGGAACAGTATCATAAGATTAAGAAGGAGTATCCTGACACTCTCCTTTTTTTCAGGCTGGGTGATTTCTACGAGATGTTTGGAGACGATGCTAAACTGGGTTCAAAGGTTCTGGAGATTGCCTTGACTTCCCGCCATAAAATCCCTATGTGTGGGGTGCCTTACCACTCTGTCAGTAAGTATATTGCCACTCTGATTAAGGGAGGACATAAAGTGGCAATTTGTGAACAACTGGAAGATGCTAAAGTAGCAAAAGATTTAGTTAAGCGTGATGTTATCAGGGTTATCACTCCGGGGACAGTTCTGGAAGAGAATCTCCTTCCGGAGAAGAGTAATAATTTCTTGGCGGCTATATATTTAGAAAGACCAAATGGGAAAAGAGCCGGACTTGCCCTGGTGGATATTTCTACTGGCGAGTTTCTGGCTACGGAACTTGAGGGAGGGAATCTCCTGGAAGAGGTCTCCCTGGAGTTGACCCGGCTTCCTGTGGCAGAGGTTATTTTGCCCAGAGAGGAAGAAAGTAATGGTAAACTTAATAATCTACTTAAAACTTACTCTCTTCCTGTAAATTATGTTGATGATTGGAATTTTATGAAGGAGAATGCCTACCAGAAATTGGTGAGCCAGTTCCAGCTCCATTCTCTGAAAGGTCTTGGTTTTGAGAATCGGGAATTGGCTATAAGTGCTTCAGGAGCGATTATAAGTTACTTAGAAGCTACGCAGAAGATGGCGCTTTCTCATCTTTTACGATTAAAGTTCTATTTGAAAAAAGAGTTTATGGTTTTGGATGAATCGACGAGGAAAAATCTGGAGTTGCTGGCTAATGTTCAGGATAATACTAAGCAGGGAAGCCTTCTTGGGGTTCTGGACTTAACCCAGACAGCAATGGGGGGCAGGAGACTTAGACAATATATTCTTGAGCCTCTTACGGATGTGGAGAGAATAAGAGGACGTCAGGAGGGAGTTGAGGACTTCTTTTCTAATTCTATAACCAGAGGTAAGGTTGGGGAAGTTCTTAAAAATATTTTTGATTTAGAAAGATTGATAAGTCGCCTGTGTTGCGGGACGGCTAATGCCAGGGACCTGGTGAGTATTAAGAATTCACTTAAACTGATTCCTAAGATAAAAGAAGTGGTAGAGGGACTCAAAAGCAGGATGGTTCTGGAACTCATCGAGGAACTGCATGATTTGAAGGAGATTGTTGATTTGATTGAGAAGGCTATAGTTCCTGAGCCACCTCCCACAATCAAGGAAGGCGGTATTATTAGACCGGAATATGATGAAGAGTTGAATAAGCTCCACCAGGCTGCCACAGGAGGGAAAGAGTGGGTTGCTGAGCTTGAGGCAAAGGAAAGGAAGAGGACAGGGATAAATTCGTTAAAAGTTGGCTATACGAGTGTCTTTGGTTACTATATTGAAATTACCAAATCCAATCTAAAACAGGTTCCCCAGGACTATATCAGGAAACAAACGCTGGTTAATGCAGAAAGGTTCGTTACCCCGGAACTGAAAGAGAAGGAAGTGCTTATCCTGGGGGCGGAAGAGAGAAAGGTGGAACTGGAATATGAGATATTCCAGGATATAAGGAAGAGAGTAATTGGTGAGGCGAGAAAGATTCAGGAAGTGGCGAGGACGATTGGCGAGATAGATGTTCTGAATTGTCTGGCTGAAGTGGCAGCAAATAATAACTATACCAAGCCTACTTTGAATGATGGAGAGGTTATATCCATTAAAGCAGGTCGCCACCCTGTTGTGGAAAAGATACTCATTGGCGAGAAATTCATTCCCAACGATACATATCTGGATGAGTGTGAGAATCAAGTTCTTATCATTACCGGTCCAAATATGGCGGGAAAATCTACCTATATTCGCCAGGTAGCGCTTATTGCTCTTCTGGCTCAGATGGGTAGCTTTGTTCCTGCTGAAGAGGCGACAATTGGCATAGTTGACCGTATCTTCACCCGCATTAGCACCAGAGATACTATTTCCCGGGGCGAATCTACGTTTATGGTGGAGATGATTGAGACTGCCAATATCCTGAACAATGCAACTTCCAGGAGCCTTCTTATCCTGGATGAGATTGGTCGGGGAACATCTACATTTGATGGCATCAGCATTGCCTGGGCAGCAGTGGAATACCTGAACAGTATGGCAAAAGGCGAATCTGAAAGACCCTTGGGTCCCAGGACTCTATTTGCTACCCACTATTTTGAGCTGACTGAGCTGGCACAGACTCTATCAGGAGTGAAGAACTACAATTTTGCTGTTCGGGAATGGGGAGATAAGGTCATATTCTTACGTAAATTGATAGAAGGGAGCGCGGATAAGAGCTATGGAATCCACGTAGCTCAACTGGCAGGACTGCCAAAGGAGGTGTTAGAAAGAGCAAAAGAGATACTTTGCGATTTAGAGAAGAATGCTTACCGGGAAGATGGAATGCCTAAATTAGCGAGAGTGGAAAAAGAGGCGAAGCAGCTTTCTCTATTTGCTGAAAGAGAGCAGAGTCTCCTTAAGGAATTGAAGGAGATAAAAGTAGAAGAGATGACGCCAGTAGAGGCGTTGAATAAGCTGCAGGAATTGAAGGAGAAGGTAAAAAAAGGGGGGAATTGAGTATGGTAAAGGAAAGAAGAAAGCATAGACGGATTCCCGCAGTAACGGTTGCCAAGCAGGCTCTGGTTGAATCGCCGGAAACGAAACTGAAGAAAGAAGTTCCGGCAATCATCTACAATGTAAGTGCTGGGGGCATGGCGCTCATAACTTTTCTATCCCTTCCTGTAAATGCTTCTATCAATTTGAATTTCAACCTGGATGGTCTGAAATTGAAGGATGTGGAGGGGAAAATAGTGCGGGTTGAAGGGAAAGAGAAGACATATTTAGTTGTTATTGCCTTCACCAAAATAAGGGCGGAAGTTAAGAAACGCATCAACATGATGGCAGATGCCTTCGACCTTTGCGAAACAAGAAGAATGATGGGCGAGGAAAATATATGTTCTGCAGAATGTACTTACTATAAACTGTGCGCCAAGCCGATAAAAGTGGAAATTAGCGGATATAAGAATTAAAGGGTCGCCCAGTCAGCTGCACGATTTGAAATCGTGCCCAGAAAATTTCTGCACGGTTGAAACCGTGTCCCGATTCATCGGGACACAAATTTCCCGATTGAAAATCGGGATGCATAAGGTTATGAGAAGGTGGAGCAAAATGGCAGGTAAAATTGAAATTTTATCTGAAGAAGTGATAAACAAGATAGCTGCTGGAGAGGTTGTGGAGAGACCAGCATCGATTGTTAAGGAACTGGTAGAAAACTCTCTGGATGCCGGGGCAAAGCATATTACCGTAGAAATAGGAAGAGGGGGAAAGAAATTAATCCGGGTAATTGATGACGGCTGGGGTATGTCCAGAGAAGATGCTGAATTGGCTCTGCAGCGCCACGCTACCAATAAGATAAAGGAGTTAGAAGACCTTCAGTCAATTAGAACTTTAGGATTTCGCGGAGAGGCTCTACCCTCGATTGCTGCTGTAGCTAATTTAACTTTACTTACCCGGGGTGAGGAGAGTCCTGTAGGTTGCCAGATAAAAGTCAAGGGTAATTCTTTTGAACTCCTGGAAGCAGGAAGTCCACCGGGAACTACAGTAACAGTTGAAGACCTCTTTTCTAATGTCCCCGCGCGCCTGAAGTTTTTGAAGGCGGATTCCACAGAGAGTCGGCAGATAACCAGAGCAGTTCAGAATTTTGCCCTGTCTCATCCTAAGGTAAGTTTTGAATTAAAAGAGGACGGTCGACATAGCATAAAGAATCTTCCCCGGGAGCAGACCTTACTGGAAAGAATCGCTTCTCTATACGGAACTAAAATAGTGGAGGACCTCGTTCCCCTGCAGTTTGAAAATAAGTTTTTGAGAATTTCCGGCTTCATTACCAAACCTAATCTTTCTTATACTAATCGTCAACACCAATTTTTATTCGTAAATAAACGCGCAATTAGTAGCCGACTAATCAGCCACGCTACTTGGGAAGGATATAAGGATTTTCTGCCACCCTCACGCCACGCAGGTGTTTTCCTTTCTATGGAGATTGGACCATCTCTGGTTGATGTAAACGTTCATCCCACAAAAAAGGAAGTGCGCTTTGTCAACGAGCCGACGATACACACAATTGTTATGCAGACTATCAAGCAAAATCTACATAAAGAAGTCACAATGGTGGAAATAGAGGAGAAGACTACTTATCCTGAAGGTTCATCTTTTCGGAAAAGAAGAATTGAAGAAGCAATGAAAGACTATCTAGTGAAAAGCCAAAAGTGGCAGGGATCGATTTCTCCAGAGGAGTTGTTCCAGCCAAAGAAGTTCCACGTTCCTGAGCCAGAAAAGAGAATAGAGGTGAAGAAAGAAGCGATGGTGGCGCTGGGACAATTAGATAACCTGTACATAGTTGCTCGCAGTGCAGATGGAATAGTAATCCTGGACCAGCATGCAGCCTGGGAACGAATCCTCTATGAACAGCTGGAAAATGACTATAAAGACCAGAAAATAGAGTCGCAACGCCTTCTATTCCCCATCCAGATTGAACTACCTCCTCATAATGTCCAGGTATTAATAGCGAATACAGACCTTTTCTCCAAATTGGGCTTTGAAATGGAACAGTTTGGACGCTCTTCTTTCCTGGTCAAAGCCACGCCACATATCCTGGGAAAAGAGATTAAAAAGCAATTTATCTTAGACCTTATTGATGAGATTTCTGATGAAGTGAAAAGAAAAGAGAGTAAAAAAATGGCTATAGAAATTTCTTCTGATATATTTAAAATTATGGCTTGCCGGGCAGCAATTATGGCTGGGCAGAGCTTGAGCGATAGAGAGATGGACGAAGTCCTGAGGAGACTCAATAGGTGTGAATCTCCTCATATCTGTCCCCATGGCAGACCGACAATGATTAAATTGACCAGGGAAGAGCTGGATAGAAGGTTTAAGAGAAGCTGACTCTTCACCTTTAGCCGTGGGAACTTCGATTTAATACTTGTATAGAACAAAGATATAAAAACTGTTTGTTCATAAGGAGATAGGCATGAAAGGAAATAATATTTCTTCTGATAGAAGGGCTTCTCCACGCCTTACAGCCAATTTTCCGGTCAAAGTACAGGTGAAAAAACCGCATTGTAAATCGTCAATTGTGTGCGGAAGAACTATTAATATGAGCAGACAAGGTTTGTCGCTCATTTTAGATGAGCCTTTGCCTCTATCTTTGCCTATTGCACTTTCCCTGGAATTGAGCCCTTCTTATCCATCACTGCAAACGAAAGCACGGGTAATTTGGAGTAATCCTTTAACTAAAGGTAAAAAATGTTATTGTGGGGTGCGGTTTTTGGATCTACATGATAAGAATCTCACAACATTGTACAGGGTAATTAATGATATAATCGATAAAAGGAAATCCTGTGAGCGCAGAAAAGGCCAGCGGAGGGAAAAAATAGCTCCAATTGATTTCCCGGAAAGAAGAAGAGTCGACCGAAGATTAAGGGTTAGCATTTTTAGAAAATGCGTTATGGCTCCTAGAGCCGACTTCCTTAGGGCCCAGGGAGTTTTCTTGAGAGAAGTTTCTTCCGTGGCTCAGCCAAAAATTATATTGAGAGGTCGGGAATTGATTATGTTCGGCTGCTGTAACTATCTTGGTTTAGCCACGCATCCGAAAGTAAAGAAAGTAGCAGTGGAAGCCCTTGAGAAATATGGGATGAGTACTTCGAGTTCAAGAATAGCAGGCGGGACAATGAAACTACACAATCTTCTTGAACAAAAACTTGCTGAATTTGAAGGAGGCGAAGACTGCATTACATATGACATGGGATATCTTGCTAATCTAGGGTGTATACCTGCACTGGTTACAAAAAATGATTTCGTAATCACCGACGCTAAATCTCATGCTAGCATTATCGATGGTTGTTTTCTTTCGGGTGGCACTGTGTTGGTCTATAAGCATAACGACATGCAAGACCTAGAAAAACAGCTAAAGAAATGTAAGTGGAAAAGCAACAAATTAATTGTTACTGATGGCGTTTTTAGTATGGATGGTGATATTGCCAGATTAGACGTGATTTATACATTGGCACAAGAACATAATGCAGCGGTTATGGTCGATGACGCCCATGCCGTTGGAGTACTGGGTGAGAATGGCACAGGAACATGCGAATATTTTAATTTGATAGGCAAAATTGACATAGTTATGGGGACCCTTAGCAAAGCCCTTCCTGGTCTGGGCGGATTTATAGTGGCCAGAAAGAAAATTATAGATTATCTCAAATATGCCAGTCGGCCGTTCATTTTTAACCTCAGTTTACCACCTTCTATCGTTGCCGGTCTTCTTGCGGCACTTGAAGTAATCAAAGAAGAGCCGGAATTAAGACAGAAATTATGGAGAAATGTGAGATATTTAAGGGAAAATCTGCAAAGATTGGGCTACAATACAGGTAACTCAGAATCAGCCATTATTCCTGTCGTCATAAGAGACGACACAAAAACCTGCCAGATGGCTAAATTGCTAGAAGATTTAGGAATTTTTGTAGACTCCATGGTCTATCCCGCAGTAAGGAAAAGAGAATCCCGGCTTCGCCTTACCCCTATGGCTACTCATTCGCCGGATGATTTGCAAAAGGCAATTAAAATCTTTGAAAAAGCAGGAAGGAAACTAGACCTCATTTAAGGAAAACTTGGTATGAAATGGATTGTTTTAGTAGGTGGCATAGCCAATTTTCTATTAGGGCTTCTTATTCTTAAAAAAGGCGCACCTATCCCCTTAAAAAAGCCTTTTACTATTTTCGCCTTTCTTACTTCTCTTTGGGTATTTAGTAACTTTATTTTTCTGGTATCTCCTTCTACTTTTTGGTTCAGAACCGCTTATGCCCTGGGAGCCTTAATTCCGTCCAGCGCATTAATTTGGGTTTTGTGCTTTTCTACCGGAAAGAAACCCTCTCTTTCATTGTCCTATATTGGCTACGGAATAGGGTTTTTATTTTTCACGCTATGCTATGTTAACAATATTTTTATTGCAGGTATCATTCCCCAAGTGAGCGGATTTAAAGAGAACTATGGCCCATTTTTTCCCGTTTATTCCATTTATATGTCTGGGATTCTCTTATATTTACTATATAGAATATTTCTTTGCTCTAGGAAATTCACAGGCATTAAAAGAGAACAAGCAAAGTATATTTTTCTTGGAGGGGCGACCTTTGCCATTATCTCGTTCGTAGTTAGTTTTCTTCTGCCTCTATTTGGCTATGCAAAATATGGTATTCTGGATAGTCCTAGTTCTCTCTTCTTTGTAGGTTTTACTGTTTTGGCGATTATTCAGTACCGCCTTTTAGACATCAATGTGGCCATTACCAGAGGAACTATATTTGCAGTAGTGTATGCCCTTGTTCTTGGCATTCCTATAGGAGTGGGGTACTGGGGTAGAACTTACCTTTCGGGCAGGATAGGAGTGAACTGGTGGCTTGTTCCTGTTGGCATGGCACTTCTTCTAGCCAGTTTAGGTCCGGCTATTTATGGTTTTATCCGTCGAAAAACTGAAGCTGCTCTGTTCAAAGAACGTCAAAGATACCAGGAGAATCTAATTGCGCTGGCAAAACAGATGACTTTGACCAAGGATTTGAGGAGTCTTCTGATTTTGATTATTCGCAATGTCACAAAGGAAATCGGAATTAGTTACGCTCGTATTTATTTATTAGATAATAAAGCCAATGAATATGTGCGAGAAGTCCATTATGGTAAGGAGAGGAGAAGACAGTTTGGAGATTCCCTACCTAATGAGGCTCCTTTAGTTCAGATGTTATACAGAAGTAGGGATATAGGGCCTCTTTTGAAAGAGGAAGTTATCAGCCATTTTCAGACCAGAGAGCCTGAACATCTGAAAGAAGTGGAAGCACAATTGAGAAGTATGGGAGCAGCAGTATTATTACCTGCTTTCATTGGTGAAGAACTGATTGCTTTTTTGGTTTTGGGAACAAAGCGTTCCAGAGAGATTTACACACCTGATGATTTAGGGATGTTTAAGATTTTAGCCGGGCAGTCTGCTTTAGCGATTGAGAATGCTCTATTCTATCAGGAACTCAAAGAGTCTCAATCGGCAATGGTTCAGGCATCCAAGCTCTCTTCCATTGGGGAGTTGGCTGCTGGTTTTGCCCATCAGATAGATAACCCTTTGGCGGTTATCAGCGCAGGATGTGAGTTGTG
>WJOT01000124.1 GCA_009619095.1 Clostridia bacterium | reverse complement strand
CCTGACGGGCTAATAGAATGTGCTCCCTGGTCTGTGGCATCGGCCCATCTGCTGCACTCACTACCAAAACTGCCCCGTCCATTTGCGCTGCCCCAGTGATCATATTCTTCACATAGTCCGCATGCCCTGGACAATCTATGTGCGCATAGTGCCTCTTCTCTGTCTCATATTCCAGATGAGCTATGGCAATGGTTAACCCCCTCTCCTTCTCCTCAGGGGCATTGTCAATCTCATCTACCTTCTTGGGTTCTGCCTTCCCCGCCTTCGATAAACAGAGAAGAATCGCCGCAGTGAGTGTCGTCTTCCCGTGGTCTACATGTCCAATTGTGCCCACATTCACATGTGGCTTAGTTCGTACAAACTTCTCCTTGGCCATAATAACCTCCTTTTATCAATTGTCTTTTATCCCCTGGAGCCCACGACCGGGATCGAACCGGTGACCTCATCCTTACCAAGGATGTGCTCTACCAACTGAGCTACATGGGCATAAACAATTCCCGCTTCCTGGAGCGGGAGACGGGAATCGAACCCGCACACTCAGCTTGGAAGGCTGATATTCTACCATTGAATCACTCCCGCCTAGTACTTTTCTCCATAAAACAACATGGACAGGGGAGGATTCGAACCTCCGAAGGACTTCGTCCGCTGGATTTACAGTCCAGTGCGATTAACCACTCCGCCACCTGTCCCTGTGTGAATCAGCCTGTGCTAGTGCTTAATTTTTGGTTATATTTTTCTCTGGAGCTGGCGATAGGATTCGAACCTACGACCTGAGGTTTACAAAACCCCTGCTCTACCAACTGAGCTACGCCAGCATTACGTTTTTCTGAAAGTGCCTCCAAAGTGTCTATCTTTTGTTTATGGTGCGCAAAGACTTTGGACAGCACTTCCACCGCCATCTTCTTATATTTTGGCGATAAATGCGCATATCTCTGGGTGACCTCTACCGAACTGTGGCCCAAGAGTTTGCTCACAGTGTAAAGGTCAACACCTCTCATTACCAAATAGCTCGCAAAGGTATGCCTGAGGTCGTGGAACCTGAACTTCGTTATTCTTGCCCTTCTTTTTGCAGTCTTCCAGGACCTGTTTATATTGCTAAAAGGTTTGCCATTCTCATCACAAAATACATATTCAGTATCTGGAATTTTAATACTAAATTTCAAGATTTTTGTCAACTCATAATTCAGGGGAATGTCTCTCCTTTTCCCACCCTTTGCCTTCTCTATATGAATATAACCATTCGGAAGGTCTATGTCCCGCCATTTGAGTCCAAGAATCTCACCAAGGCGCATTCCCGTATTTAAAGCGACGAAGACTATCGGATACAGGTGTTTCGCTTCCGACTTTTGGCAAGCTTCCAATAATTTTTCTATCTCATTTGTCGCCAAGTATCTGACTATCGGCGGCGGTTCCCTCAACATCTTTATTTTACTAGCTGGGTTTTCTTTGGTTAGTTTCCAATCTATCGCCTTGTTAAAAATAGTCTTCATACAGGCAACTTCCCTGTTTATCGTTGAATGTGACTTTCCTTCATCTAATCTCTTGTTCTGATAATCCTCAATTGATTCCCTCGTTATTTGATGGAGGAACTTATTGCCGAAAACCTTATTAAGATTCTTTACCAAAAATTTGTCTCTTGCACATGAAGAACTCTCTTTTCTTGGTGGTCTGGAATATTCTTGTAGGAATTTTGCTGAAATTTCTTCAAATTGGAGTTTCTTCTTTATCTCAAATTCGGAGAACCTTCCCTGTTTAATGTTTCTAATCTCTGTTCTCACTTCTGCCAACCTATCAAGAGCATCCCGTTTGCAGGTCCCTATCTTTTCCCGCTTCTTTTTCAGATTAGGCAAATAATACTCAATGGTATAAACTTTCTTTCGCAGTTTGGGGTCGTAACTTTCAATCAGCCCTTGAACTTCTCTTTTGCCCCACCTGTAAGCCTTCCCTGACCTCGGATGGATTCTTTCGCCCATTTTTTACCTCCAAAAAAATGCCCCGGCAGCCACCGAACCTTTCGGTGGCTGTCTAAAGTATATTAAAT
This sequence comes from Clostridia bacterium, assembly GCA_009619095.1. GTDB lineage: Bacteria > UBA6262 > WVXT01 > WVXT01 > WVXT01 > WVXT01. The sequence goes on along the minus strand of WJOT01000124.1, from coordinate 16,374 downwards.
TACAACAAATAATTCAAGTTTTTTCGATTCCGCCGCCACTCCCAAATTGGAAATATAAGCCGCATTGCTGGAAACTCAGAAATTTAGCATTTCTCGACGAGAAAACAGGCCCACATTTGCCCTGTGGCGAGACTTTTTGACCCTGAACATAGTTTGTGATACCTGCCTTTTTCCCGTTGACGTTTTCCTTTTTTCTTCAAAACGTCCACATCTCCAGGCTCTCCACAATTTCACTATTCTGGCGGCGGAGAATACCTGGCTAAAATCGGCAAGCGGCCAATCTCGTTCATCCGTTGATGCCTACCAGAATGCGTTCTTTCGAAAAAAACCTCAGTTCAAGAACGAGTTTGGCTTAGAATTTTCCCAAAAGGTATCAGAATACCTGAAAGAAATATTTAGTGCCTTTTTGTTATTCACTTCTGTGTTCCTGGAGCCACTTCTCAATTTTATCGGTCTCAAACCTGAGAAGGCCGTTAAGCTTACAAAACGGGACTGATTTCTTCCGAACCCAGCCATAAATGGTATGTTTACTGGTCTTCAAAATTCTTGACAAGTCCTCAATTGTTAACAGATTTTGCTCATTCATAGACATTTTAATGGACACCTTGCATCTACTTGCCAAAATGTGCTTTAATACTTTGCATGCATTCAATAGGTCTGTGTTTATCGTAACCTATGCTCTATCCAACCCTGCTTTGCCATTCCTACCCACTGGCTATTCCTACGATACCCTTTTTACGAAGATTTTGCCCACTTGAGTTATCAAAATCTTTCTTATTTCTTCCGCCACCTATCCCAGCCCTCCCTGGGCTTTTTCCAAGCCTAAAAACGAAAAGAGGACATTCCTGACTAACGCAATGTCTTGGTGCCTTTTGGCTCCCGGAACACTGTATACAATATTTCCTTATCGCTCTTATCGGGGTTAGTCGCCTCATTTGATTCCTTTGGCAAAATTCACGTCTCCGGTTCTTCCGCCGCCTTTTTCCGCTTCTCCATTGCCCGCTTCCAAGCTTTCTTCAATTCTTTTTCCGCTCTGTCCAACTCCTTCCATTCCCGGTCCAATTCAGCCTCAGACTTGACTTCTAACCTGTCTGTTGCCTCACCAAGTAGCAATAGTGCCTTATCAATCGCAGTAGCCAACCCAATAACCAAACTGGAGGCGGCGGTCTTTCGTAATTTCTCATCAGTTATATGACTTTTCATCCGAATTGCCAAATTCCAGAGTTCCTCAGCCATTTTCCTTTTTTTATCTTGTCTTAAACTGTCTAAATTATCTTTCTCATTCATTGCAGTCCTAACACCAGTTCTACTTATATCTAATCTTTTAGATATAGAGTTAATACTATATCCTTCAGTTAATAATATTCTTGCCTTCTCTTTAATCTCATCAGTTAATTTAATATCGCCTTTCTTTTTCATTTTTATGACCTCCTAACCTCGCATATTTCTGATGTATTGGTTTTTAGCATTGTAAAATTAACTTGGTTACCTTTAAGGCCTTTGGTTTTTCTGTTTCTCTCTTATCTCCCTCTGAATCTTCAGGACATCCTCACGCATTTTCTTCGAGAACTCCTCGTCAATTTCTTCCTTCTCCTTAGGTAATCCATCGTCCTCCACCTCAGGTTGTCCTTGTGATGGCTCTTTTTCAGGCAAGGACTGTTCTTCAGGGGAGTCAAGTCCTGATTGGTCAAGAGGCTCTTCCCCTGTTTGATACCCTCCTGGGGGCGGAGGGATTTTTCGGATTTTGTCTTTTCCCTTTGGAACTTTAGCGTTTTCCTTAACCATTGTAGTAAATAACCCTGGCGGATTCTCTCCTTCTTCACTACAATAATGCGCCAACCTCAACATTTCATCTGGGTCTTTTCCCTTAATAAGATTTTGGATTTTGCTTTGCTTCATACTGCCTTTGAAAATCTGAAAGATTTTAGAAACAACATCATCAAGGTGTTGTGTTGTTTCTTTTTCATTCTTTTCATTCTTTACATTCTTATATACTTCTTGTTTGGTTACACTTGAGTTACAGTTGAGTTTCACTTGAGTTACATTTGAGTTACATTTTTCACGTTTTGCCTGATATTTTTCCCAGTTTACTATTGATATTACAGTGAATTTATTATATGGTTTGAGTTTCAAAAAACCGATGTTTTTGAGTGTTTGCAACTTTCGATAGTATAAACTCCTAAATTTCTGGTATTTTTTCGATTTCTTACTCTGAAGTCCAGTAAGGTCCCTTACTATCTGGTCAATACCAAAAATCCCCGAACCTGCGGGAATGGTCATTTCCTTCCCAACAAAGAGGATTCTATTTTCCCTGTGGTTTACTTTCAATAATATATAAATAGCAAGCTTCAAAAGGTGAATGTCACCAGAAGTAAAAATTGGATGCTCCAAAAAGCACCTGTGTAATTTAACCCAGCCAGTATTTTCATCAGGTTCTTGATGCCAATTCATTTGCTCACCGTATTGTTAGGGCGAGAGGAACGGCGAGCCGAAACCTCCCGCCCAAGTTACTTACTTTATCTTTGTCCCACTTTCCGGGAAAAGTTTCTTTTTCTTAGTCTGTAAAGCATGTGCCAACTTCGTCTGCAAAACCGAATCTGGCATTAAACGTCCAATTTCAATCATCGAGATGACTGGAGTCGGAATTTTCGTTAACGCTCCAAGATCTTCGATACTCAGGCTTAGCTGTTTTCGCTTAATTCTGACAAAATTTTCCGCCATATCTTTTACCTCTATTATGAGTCTAACATAGAAGATTGTATTTGTCGATGCTAAGAATAGATGCATTCAATTTTAGCACAAGCCGAAATAAAAAAGGGATTGCTTAAGACATTAGCAATCCCTTTTCTTATTTCTATCGTTAGTAATTCTTTAAGCTAAGCTAAATTTTTGCAAGTTTACTTTTCTCTTTTCTATACCAGGTTCTGAGAAGAATTGATTTTTTCTTACCATCTCTTTCTCTGTAAGTTACTCGCAAATTCTTATATTCATTCTTGTCATATCTCTTGTCGCCCAGAATGTGCCAGAATCGTGAAGCGTTTTGAATAGTTTGGTATTCTGTGTCTATCTCTCCATCTTTATTATAGTTCACTCCAGGACAATATCCAAATATTGTGGTGATTTCCTTTGAGAGAATTTCGTAAATTTCTTTTCGATTCCTTCCTTCATCTTTTAATTCCTTCCCACGATGCCGCATATAGTAATATGCCTTTATTCTTAGTTCCTTCCCCCCCAATCGTTCGCCCCACATCAATTTCTTATAACTAAAAAGAAACTTCCTCCACTCTCTAATAAAATTCCAGCACCTTCTTAAATCATTGGCAGTTTTAACGCCTTCAACATTAAACCATTCAGCAGTATCCTTCTTATTTTTCTGTGGTTCAAATATTCTTGGATATCTAAGCAAATACTTGTAAAGAAGAAATCCATCTGTAGCCCAAAAATTCACATACTTCCCTATAATCTTTTCCCAGTATTCAAAATAACGCCAGACATCTCTTATCGAAGTAATTTTTCTTGTTTCTGCCTCCATGGCATCGTTAAATTTTTTCAGTTCTTTCCCTATTCGTTGTCGTTCATCACTTATTCGCTTCTGTCTTTTCTCCGTTTTTGTCTCTTTTCCTATGGGGTCGACTATTCCTATTTTGCCCTCTCTCCACATGTTCATTATGTCCATTGTTTTACTTTTAACTAAATTATCCATTTTATGTATTGAATTTCTGAGTTCTCTGACTATTCTCGTCTTCTCCTCTCTCAGCATGTTCACTCCTCCTTAAAAAACAAAAGCGGAAGAAAACCAATCTATTTGGAATAACTCCCGCTTGTTCCTTTGCGGTTACACGAACATAAATTGCTTTGGGTAATATTTTTCTTCCATAATTTCTGTCTCCATTTTTACAAGTTTGTGGGCTACCTACCATAAACCAAAAAGAATGAAGCTCACGTTACCTTCTCAATAAACTTATTGATGACATCTACATATGCTTTCTCTTCAAGCTTGAAGAAATTAAAAACCATGAACAGTTGTCGAGTGAGGTCCTTAACCAATCCCACGAGGTTGGATTCGATTCTCATCAAGGGCACTGAAATCTCCGAATATACCTCGTTTTCGGCCGTGGAGGGTTTGGAACGCAATAACCTCCCGGGAGCAGCGGCGCTCAGAATGCGGTCACGGAGACCTCCGTGCCGGATACCGATAGTAACAACGGTAGTATTCAAGACGCCGAGCTGCGAATAGAGACGAACACAGTATAGAAGCGCCTCAGTTACCCTAACGATACGGGTGTCGAAGAAGATGCTTCCAGGTTGCCGCTTGTCCTCCAAAAGACTCTTCAATAGATAGAAGTCTCCATTAAATCTCAAGGCCCAGTAATCGTAGGATTTCTCCTCAGCGACCTCACATACGATTCCATCGACTGTTGGACGGGGACGATATTTTTCGTCGTTATTAAATACGATGCCGATAGGCCAACCGAATGCTCTAATCTCGGCCTTCTGCGCAGCTTCAAATAGTTCTTGCTGCGTTTTATTAGGCTTCGAGTTCAATAAAGTAAACTGAACTTCCATAAATCCCTTCTTCCTAGTCTTTTCAATGTCTCTCATGGCTACGATTCGGTGTGGGTCCAACCAATCTTTGTCCCACGCCGATGGCGTGCCAGCAACAACCTGACCAATGCTCGCTTGGCGTCTCTTGATTCGTTTCTCTAATTCCTTTCGGAATTCATCGACATGCTTGGGATCCCAAAACAAAATATCATATCCACTAAGGTCGAAGTGAACCTTAGGGCCACCGGGTTTATGCTTGGGGTTATCTTGATTGTGGTCCTCTCGAGCTGTCAGAATAAGATTTTCGAACTTTTTAACACCCATTGTATACCCAACCTCAAGATAGCAATTTGGTCTTTCGTTGGTAAGGTCGGCAACAATAATATCTGAGCCCTCGATAAAAGCAATAATCTCGCTCTTTAATAACCCCCCTTTATTGTGCTTGTCCACACGTTTCGGGTCTAAACCACATGCTTTCAACGCAGGAACTATCGCCGCCTCGCACACGTGGTCCAATTCTGGATTACCAATCTGCATGATAATGAACGCTTGGCTCATCTACAACCTTACTGTTTTTGTCTTCAGTTACAGGAACAGTTCCATTATTTGATTTGATAATTTCTGAATTCAGATTAAATTCGTAAATAGATACAATAAATAGCACAAGTGCTAGTAATTTGGTTATTTTAATATAAACCACAATTTTATTTGTATCCTTCATTTTTAACTCGTATTGGACTTAATACAACTACATTATCAGATGATACATAACAGAATTTACCAGTAACTATTATCCAATCTTTTTCTTTCACAGAAGGGACTTTCCCAAACATAGCTCCTGCCTGATATGTAAAACCTTCTGGACCATGAACTACAACTGCATAATCACTCCCATACCCACCAGATGCTGTATCAAGATAACCAATGGGATTCTCATAACTTAAATATTTAACAGGAAATCTCCAAGTAGTAACTGTTCCTTTATATTTATCTTCATTGTTTCTAAATTGTATCCATTCTTGGATAGCTTCTTCAGGAGAACGAGGTCTATATTTTTCTTCTTCCTGTCTTCGTCTCTCCTCAGCACGACGATCCGCCTCCACCAGTTTTTCTTCTGCAATTCTTTGTGCTTCAATTTTAGCAAGTCCTTTTTTCACTACTATCAACTGTTGCTTGGCAGAAGTAACTAATGGGCTTGTAGGATACTTATCAATAACTGTCTCAAATTCAGATTTGGCTTCTTCGTATTTTTGAGAAGATAGGAAATCGACTCCCTGCTGATAATGATAGTCAGGCGTTTCTTTAAGTTTTGCAATTTCTTGTTTCAAGGAGGCGACCTCACTTTTCAGGGCTTGGTTTTCGGCGCGAAGTTTTTCAATCTCTTGACGACCACACCCGGCTGACATAGATGTCAGAGTTATAATAATTAAGAGCTTAACTAAAAACTTAATAATGCAATTATTGTATTTGGCCTTTTGTGAACCCTTTAACATTGTTCCGTCCTTTCTCTTTAAATCCATTTCTTAGTATATTTAGAGTAGTTAAATTCTTAAATGCCTGGGGGCTCTCGGAATTATACCCCATTGAACCTTGAAGTTTCTGGCCTAATTTCCATAAGCACTATTCCTACATAACGGTAATACTTTATACACTAAATAGTTATTTAATGTATAGATATTGGCTGGTGTATTCCATTGCCAACCTTCCCTGTATAGCGTATTTTACCCCTATAAATGCCATTTTTAAGCACTGAACACACTGTAGAGGCATACCCCTTCCACCTCTTTTGGTGTTTATTTTCGCATTATTGAGCTTCTGGCAATATTCTATCTCTTTAGAGACGGGAAGACAAGGGAAAATCAAGAATTCTCAATAATTTTTTAAACAATTATAGGAATTTTATTTAAGACTTCTGTGATAATTCTCCTGGTGGTATTAATTCAAAATCAGAAAAAATATGACTATAATCTTGTATGTAAGATTTCGTGTATTTATCCAAACATTTTTTTAAGAATTTGCTGTTTTGCATAGAATTATAGAATATCGCAATTCTATTAAGGCTCCTTTGCAGAATATCTAAATTCACTTTTGCCTGCCTATCCACAAAAGGCAACGTATGAAATCTTTTGATTTCATCTTCTATGATTTTAATGCGCATATAGAATAAATCTAAAATTTTTATCTTTTCAAAAGCCAAATCTTTAAGAAATCCTGATTGTAATAAAGTCTCCCAAGCTGTATAATTATAACTATGAACTACTCCTGGCTCCATAGGTTTTTTTAAGACTTTCATACTTTCTTCATAATTTAATGAAGTAATGTTCATATTCCAAAAAATCTCATAGACTACATTTTTCCATAATTTGTGTCTAATGATTTTTTTTCTTATGCCATCCCAAACGGACTTTATTACGATTGCTAATAACCCACTCCCGAGAATCAAATTTCCAAACTTTATAACAAATTGGTAAAGGAATTTAATCAAAGTTAAAATCCTCGACATCCACTATAATAGCCAAATCCCGAAAAAAATGCTAAACTAATAATTAGGTAATGTTATTCTATATAAATGTATACCTAAATTCCCAATTGCGACTTTATAAGGCATACAATAGCTTGAATCAAAATATTAGTTCCTTTATCAGCTAATTTCTTCAAAATGTTCCCAATAGTTTTCCACTTGGCATCAGGTTTGTTAACTTCTTCATTTAACTGCTGAAGTAATTGTTTTACGTCTGGGTTAACAACTTGGGATATATATTGGTGTAATGTGATATCATTGATATTATAATTTTGATTCGCTTGTGTAATATAGAATTGAAAAACATTTCCTCTTTCTCTAATTGGTGCTTCTGGGCGTTTTTCTTTAGGCTTTTCTTCTGACGGAAAAAGTCTCTCTTCTTTAATCACAGCCCGAAGAATTACCTTTGCTTCATCCAAACCCTTCTTATAAACTACTATATCATCATAACTTACCTCGGGTCTTGGTCGTCTTGTCAATTCAAACCTTAATAAACTAAAAGGTAATCGATTAAATCGTTCAAAGTATTCGTTTTCCTCTCCATAAAAATTTCTAAGGCATAGCTTGACCTCTTCGCGCCAGTCTTTAAATTCTTGTTTAGTAGGGTCCAGATTATACAATTCATCTGCCTTATCTAATAATTTCGTTAATATCTTAATCTTCTTTTCCCCGGTATTCATATCAAATTTACCTCCTTGAAAAAAGCGGGGCAACTTCACGTAAGAGACCCCGCTTTAATAGTTCTTATTTAGTTGCCTGTATCAGGTCGTTAGCCTCTATCAAAAAGTGTCTAAAAGTGAAGCCACCAGATATTTCCTCTTTTGTAGACTGTTGGGGACGTTGTTAAAAATTCTTACAACATAGTAAGTAACTTGTATCTTTTTGCTGTGCAAATTTAATTTCTATTCCAGCTTTTTTCTTTAATTTATTCAAACCTACAAGATAATCTATAACCATATATGTTCCTAATGCCATACTTCCTATTCCTATTGCTCCTTCAGTCGGACTTTTAGTTTCTGTTTTATAAGTTACAAAATGTTCGTCTTTATAAGTGCAATAATATTGTGTTTTATAAGTAGTATGATGATTATATCCATAAAAATCATAATACCAATAATCACCTATCCAGTAATTATCGTCTATATACCAGAGAGAAACAATACTATTTAAATCTGGGTCTGGATAATAATATTCTACTTCCCAAGTTTTAACAAGAGCGAGATACCATTCCGAATGATATTCATAACTAAACCAATCCCATTCTTTATCTTTTACTGTTTGATACCATTCTCTATCAATAACCTTTTCGTCCCATTCTTTGTCAATTTTCTTAACTGTGCTAAATCCATCAACAGCCATAAAAAGTCCCCCGCCCATTAACCCCATACCTACCAAAAGTTGCCATACTCCCGCATGCGCTACCGAATGAAATTGAAGCATTGAAATCACCAGAACGATAAAAAATTTTTTTCTCATTTAAACCTCCATTAAAAATTATTGACATATATTATTTGACTCTTAGGTAAATTGGCCTTTGGTCTCCTGTTTTATCTTGGTGGATTGCAAACACTACATGGAGAATAACGCCTTTTTGCATTTTCGAGAGACATTGGGATTGAACTTCTTCTTAAATACCTACAGCTTGCACGATGATACTTAGCACCTGTTTTCGTAACATAAACGATAAAAGATTTTTTGACAGGCTCTTTTTTAGCTGGTTCAATAAGATTCAAAACGGGCGGATTACATACACTACATGGACCATAAGAATAGACCGCCTCTTTCAGAGAAATTGGAATCATGCTCCTTGACAGATAACGGCAACCGGCTCTGTGGTATTTCTTCCCTGTTTTCGTGACATAAACAGTTTCCTCACCTGTTAAGACAGACTTCTGAGGCGTGGTTATTCTCTCTTTTTCTGGAGCCCAGAGACCTCTATTATTTTCTCACGTGCTTCCTTCTGTAATTTAGTAAATAAATCTGCATATTTAACATTAGGTGGGTAGGTAGAAACCTTTGCATACCCTTCCTTGACAAGCTCAGAATTAAGAAATGTCCCGTCTTTAAGATAAACATAGGCGAGTAATCGGTTATATTTATCAAGCTTCTGAACATCAAGTTCCAATTTAACTTGTTTTCCTTCCACCATCATCCTTGTGAAATCTGAGGCTTCTTTGCCATAATACTCTACTGCCTTCGAAGGATGAACGGTCTCAGGAGTATCTATACCGATTAGACGGACCGTTTCTCCATTTTCCAGCCTAATCGTATCACCATCTATGACTTTGCTAACTTCATAATAATCTTGCGATAATGAGACTGGCACGGTAAGAAAAATAAGCAAAAAACTTATACATAATTTAGCAAATAAAGATTGCTTTTTCATTTAAATTACCCCCCTTAGCTTCTTCGTAGTTTCAATTTCCACAACCTGTATAGTCTGTAAAGTTTTTATTGAATCAATCTTACCAAGTATTACTTCGCTACTTAGTTTTGCTTGGTAAGATGTTGAGTTCGCAGCACCTGTTCAGAATCTCCACTTTAAGCTCTTTGCTCGGTTTCTGCTTATATTTGTCTATTTCTTTTGAGAGTTCTTCAAACTTTCGGTTCCACTTTCGGTTCTGAGCAATTTTCCGACAAACCTTTTCCTTCAACTTCGCCAAGTCAATCTCGTCAACAGCTCCCATTTTGGCAGTCACATAATAAAGTGTTCTAATAATGATATTCAGGTCGTGCACGAGAATTTGAGCTTTAGTCCAGTCAAGGGTCACCGGCATCACTTTTAGGCCATGCTTATTTACGAAGCGAAAGAGTTTTTCCTGAGCGGATTCGGCAGATTCTGCTATTGTGAAAATGACCGGATTTCTTTCCCTATCGTCAAAATTGACAATAGTATACCCACAAGTTTCCTCTCTCGATTCATCCCATTTTGTGGTGAAGCCAAAGGACTCTCTATCTGTAAAGGAGGGCGGCTCCAGGAAATCCACGAAGAAGAAATAGATGTTTGTGCTCATTTTTACCCCCTTGAAATAGCTTGAAATAATGAAACTGCCTCATTCTTGCTTCCAACAAAAAAGCGGGGCGACCTCGACACACGCCTAGGTTATAAGATAAATTTTTATCTTGAAAGCTTTTCTATTATGCTTTATTTTTAGTCGCTTTCAACGATTTTTCTGTTATTTTATTTTGGTATTTTCAAGTGCTTTGACTTTGTGATAGTTTCAATTTTTGTAAAACTTCTAGTTCATTTTTTTCATATGTTTTTCTTATTTGCCTTGATATTGTAAATAAATCCAGCAGTAAAAAAATGCCTAATATGGCCATACAAACTAAAAATATACCTTCCCCAACTGAACCTGTTTTTGAACTAAACATACCGACATCCATAAAACCAACAAACAGTAAGGACCAACCGCCAATACCCAAAATTAGGTAAATTATCCCAAATTTAATTTTCCCTATATAGAATTTGTGAACCCCTAATGTCCCCAAGAAAAACCATAGTAGATAAGCTAAACCAACACTCTTCTTGTGCTTTTCCATTTCTGAATTAAAAATTGACAATTCATGTCCAGACAGTCCTTTTTTTAATTCTAAAATGTCTTGAGTCATAACTTCTCACCTCCTCTCCTAAAATAAAAAGCGGGGCGATCTCCACTTTGATAGTCTACGTGCACCTTTCAATGGAGCATCTTTATTGATGTTCTTTAAACCCAAAAGTGTCGCTATATCTTGCTAATAACTTCAGAGAAAGGCAATCTCTTATACTGATAGAAGCCGAACTATTTGTATTTAGACCGCAATATGACGCCATTGTTTCAGCAATATTATATTTCGATTGTTGGTCGAGTCCATACCAAATTGTTGAATTAACCAAAGCTTGTGGTGGGTCGGTTTCGATTTCTATAAGCAATCCCTCTTTTTTTAGTAGCGCTATATTTTCTTCTACAATTTTTAGATTTTCTCTTCTTATAGCAGAATCCCATTCGTCTTTTGAGACTGTCAAATCCTTCCTTACCCAACCCGACCAGCCAACATCTTTTGGTGTTATTCTAAAACGTATCCAACCATCCTTTTCTTCCAAAACATATAAATTGTCTTTTCTAACCAATCTGCCATCCTTAGGATAATTCGTCCCAGGACCAGTTCTAATATTTATGCCAGTCCTTGGGGAAACTCTAACTTCTATATAATCTTTTCTTTTTTCAGTCGGACTGCTCAAAATAATTGCCAGAAGAATTACAAAAATCAAAAATGAACCAGATAAGATTCCACAACCGATTTTAGTTTGTTTCTTCATTTCTCCTCCTTATTCACTACTTTAGTTTAATAAGTTTTCTTTTCTACTCTAAACAAAAAAGCGGGGTGACCTCACGAATTTGGAAAAATCTTTGATTTCTCTCTTATTCACTATTAGCCAAAGCGACCTAAAGCAATAATCAGTTTATATGTAGCAAGAAAAAATGAACAAAACGTAATTATATCAATTGAAATGTCTATCCAAAACCATTCTGTTGCTTTATCCCAAAACTTGTAAGTCTTAGTGCTTCTGTAAGATGGGTCATCCTCCCCACGATATATGAACCAATGACCGATTTTGTTCCAAAAAGCTAATAAAACTTGAACTGAAACGCCTAAGAGAAAAGCAAAAATAATAATCTGCTTAGTGCATGCTGGAAATTCTGCAAACACATCCGCTTTGCTAACACATAAAATGGCCCCACCTATACCATATGCAACAAACCAATTTCTTAAAGCCGACGCATAACGCCAATATTGTTCAAAATACCCTTCTGCCTGTTTTTTTTCCTCAATATCCATTTATTTACTCTTGGCAATTCCGGCCAACTCAAAATAACCGAAATACTTCGTTTGTGCCCCAAAAATAGAAAGGCGAGCGGGGCGACTTCCCGTAAGAGACCCCGCTTAAAAAATCCTTATTCGGCTGTCTACGGGCAGTCGTTACCCTATTTCAAGAGTGTGCATAAAAGTCCATGTTAGTATGTAGAAAATGGGCGTAGAATTGAAAGACACTCAGAGTCGTACGTAATATTGAAATCTATAATTCGAGTGAACAAAAAAATTACTTTTTCAACGTAGCCACTGGTATCAATAAGAAATGTATTCAGAAGAGACGTATTTTTATGAATTTGGGCGGGAAGGGATGGATATGATAATATCCTATCTCTTTGGTTTATTCTCGGTAGATTTTGGCTTTGGAAAGCCCGTCCTTCGGCCCCGTGGGTACCGTTATTATTTCTTAAACCACGAAATTAAGTATAGAATGAAGAAATTTTTTTATAGGTATATTAAACGGTCCCTCTTAGAGAACCCCGCTTAAATAATTCCTATATTGTTTCAGTGGAGGCCTTTGGGACACTTAGAAAAATTTTCAATAGAGTTATTTTGACCAAAGTTAATAATTAAGATGTCGCTTTATAGAAGATAGGTCTGTCTGATAAAATTTTAGAACGTGGTGTATCTTATAAAACTTATAGTCTACTTTAGCATATCTCACATACTCGCTGGCATTCTTAAGTGTTTTATAATTATTCTTGATGCCAGAAAGTTTCTCAGAAATTATCTTCTTCCTGGCTTTATGAGGGCTGGAAAGTCCTAAATTCCTAGCTACTTGGTCGGAATGCCCGCCAGGAACTTTTTCAAAAATAAACGCTTCTATATAATTTACAGCAGTGTAGTAAATAACCGATATAACCCAATCGAGATATTGAGTGTTTCTAATATTTAAGAAGTGAATAAATCTATCATTATGTTGAGCTTGAGCGACATGCGCAGTTTTATCACCCATAATCAACCTTATTTGGCAAATATTTTTTCAAAACGAGACGGAATTAAATCGCTATCCTGTCTACCAAGCCTTGGCACAATAACAAAATCAAATACGAAATTTCTATAAGTTCTTTCAATTGAATCTTCTATTTCAAAAATTCTCCATTCCATCTTTCGATTATATATCCTATTCCTAGTTATTGTATAAAAGTTTATTTCTTTCCCGTGCACGCGAAAAAAGACAGAACCTACCAACCTAATAGCCTTCACTTTATCCACATAATCCTCCTTAACACGATTCATAACTAAAGAAGTCTCGATTCCTTTAAGAAATAACTCAATGAACTTTATTTCCTGTTCCAAGACACCGCGACGAAACTCTTCAATCGGTGCTTTGTAGGCTTTTGATACTCTTACAGGTTTTCTGAACTTTCCAATCTCTGTTATAGGTTTTCTGTGTTCTCCATAAATCTCCATAAGAGCATAAGGAATGTCTCTCTGCATGCTAACAGGACTTCCTAATGGTAAAAGTCTGGCCATGTATTCTCTCACCTCCTACTTTCCACTAACAATTTGGCTGAATCATATAAATTCTCTAAACACCGTCTAAAAAAGTATTTATCGAATGAAATTTGCCCACTCGTGTTAATCCTTACAAAATAGTATTTACCCTTATCTTCTAATCTGATTCTTACCCTATCATATTTCTCTTCGGAAAGATATCTTCGGAACTCAATTCCTGAAACCTGAAGAATATTTTTTCTAACTTCTGGAAGCTTTTTAGGGTAGGGTAATTCAACTCTCGAAGTGAATTTCTTTGTAGGAAAACCAAAATCGCACCTGATTTGAAGATTCTTGAATTTCTTTTGATTCTTAATAAAAAAATCAAAAAAACTGTCAATTTGTCTAAGATGAAATCTATTTTTTCTCGCGGGTGGATTAATCCGTAAGATTATCCCAAACAACCCCGTCTTTTTTCCCTTTGTTTTTTCGAGACTCACAACTGTTAGAATCCCAAGTTTTACTTTTCCATACCGATAGATATAATAAAAATATCTTTCTAGTTTGTTTGTTCCTTCCTCGAAAATATTCCACAAATTTCGCGGTATGCTTTTCTTTATAATAAAACCGAAATTGATATAGATAAGATCGCAGTAGTACGATTTCAAATTCGGCAAATTCATTTCAGAAAATTCGCCTCCCACTTTACTCTATTAGAGATAATAGCACAAAAAACATAACCTGTCAACATCTTTCGTAAAGTACTCTTCCTCTAGTTAAACTATTTTTGCGACACCGTTAACCTCTTTCAAAAGGTGTCTATGAAATGTCTATTAGTATATCCGAACGGGCATAAAATTAACTAAAATTGATTAAAGTATCAACTGCCCTTTTTGTCGCTTTTATCGTCGACATCGTCGGTTTCCGACGGAGAATCACCAGACTCGCTTTCTGAATTACAAAACCCCTGCTCTACCAACTGAGCTACGCCAGCACTTATCGAATTTAACATCTGAATTATGTCAGAAAAATTATATCGCTAAACCCGACTTGTGTCAAGACCTTTTTGTGCCTTCTCTATACTTCCAACGCGTTCCCACTGGAGTATCTTCCAAAATGATTCCTGTCTTTTCCAGGTCACTGCGAATTTTGTCTGCCTTCTTCCAATCCTTCCTTTCCCGGGCAGCATCCCGCTGGTCAATAAGCTTTTCGATTTGGAACTCATCCATTCCTGCCTTTTCTATAACCTTCTCTTTCACAAACCCCAAGAGAGAACCCATGCTTCTCAATGCTCTCTCCGCTGCCAGAAGAAAAGAGAGGTCAGGACTTCTTTCAGAAATTTTTTTGTTTGCTTTACCTACCAAATCGAATATATAACCTAAAGCTCGAGCTGTATTAAAATCATCATCCATGGCTGTGATGAATTTCTCTTTTGCCTCCGATATACTACTATCCTCTCTTTTAGGAGGACTCGATTTCTTTCCAGCTTTCAATCCCTTTAACAGAAATCCGATGTTCTCTAAAGTATTGTGAAACCTTTCTAAACTCTTCCGGGCTTCTTCCATCTTATCGTCAGAGAAATCTACGTGGCTTCGATAGTATTGGGAGATAAGAAAGAACCTGACCACATCCGGAGAATATTTCTCATAAATCTCCTGCAAAGTAAAAAAATTGCCCAGAGATTTAGACATCTTTTCCCGATTGACTGTAACAAATCCGTTATGCAACCAGTAACTTGCAAAAGGTTTTCCTGTAACTGCCTCGGATTGAGCGATTTCGTTTTCATGATGGGGAAAGATTAGGTCCTGCCCACCACCGTGAATGTCAAAGGAAGCTCCGAGGTGCCCCATGCTCATGGCACTGCACTCAATATGCCATCCCGGTCTGCCCTTTCCCCAGGGGCTTTCCCAACAGGGCTCTCCAGGCTTAGCACTCTTCCATAGAGCAAAATCGAGAGGATTCCTCTTCCGTTTATTCACCTCTATCCTGACTCCTGCCTGCATCTCTTCCCGGGAGCGATGGGAAAGTTTACCATAACCATCAAACTTTGCTATTTCGAAGTAGACATCTCCATCAATAACATAGGCATAGCCTCGGTTGATTAACTTTTCGATAAGTTTAATCATCTCTTGGATATACTCTGTCGTCTTAGGGTAAAAATTGGCTTCCTTTATGTTTAATTTACCCATTACTTCAAAATATCCGCTGATGTACTTCTCTGCTATATCCTCAATCTTGCTTCCTAACTGTTGAGCTCTGTTGATAATCTTATCGTCAATATCTGTAAAATTTTGTGCATATATTACTTCATAGCCTTTATATTCTAAATATTTTCTGATTACATCAAAAACTACATAACAGCGGGCGTGCCCGAGATGACAATGGTCGTATGGTGTAGTTCCACAGACATACATCTTCACTTTTCCTGGCGAACGCGGTTTAAATTTTTCTTTCTTCTGGGTTAAAGTATTGTACACAAATAGAGCCATAATCTTCCTTTAAAGCTCTGTGAGTGAAACTATAGTATAAGCAGCTATTCCTTCGCCCTGACCAATCAATCCCAATCCTTCATTGGTTGTGGCTTTAATATTTATTACTTCTCGACTACTGTTTAGAACTCCGCTAACATTCTTTTTCATCTCTTCAATATAGGATAAAAGACGGGGACTCTGAGCTATAATTATCGAATCGAGATTATTTACCTGAAAATTTGCTTCAGTCATAATTTCAGAAACTTTCCCCAAAAGAATCAGAGATGAGATATCTTTATACTTTGGGTCAGTATCCGGAAAATGAAGGCCTATATCGCCCTTTCCCAATGCGCCAAGAATTGCATCACAGATGGAATGGGCTAAAACGTCTGCATCAGAGTGGCCAAACAGCCCCTTCTCAAAAGGTATTTCTACGCCCCCCAATACCAATTTTCTGCCTGTAACCAGCCGATGGATGTCGTAGCCAATACCTACTTTCATAATAACTCCCTATTATGTAGGGGCTCAATTTATTGAGCCCCGATT
>WJOT01000048.1 GCA_009619095.1 Clostridia bacterium | reverse complement strand
GGTTACCATCCAGCCGAGTTTATTGATAATGGGCAGTGTAACAGTTGTGGTTTGTGCTACCAGATGTGTCCGGATGTGGCAATTGAGGTGTGGAAGGATTAAAAGATGGAAGATAGAATTTTGATGCAGGGGAATCACGCTGTGGGTGAGGGAGGGATACAGGGAGGCTGCCAAGCCTATTTTGGCTATCCTATAACTCCCCAAAACGAGCTAACCCAATATATGGCTAAGAGGATGGTAGAGGAAGGAAGAGTATTTATCCAGGCGGAAAGCGAGATAGCGGCAATTAATATGGTCTTTGGTGCTTCTCTGGTAGGTGCACGGGCAATGACTACCTCTTCTTCCCCTGGAATAAGCTTGAAACAGGAAGGCATCTCCTATATGGTAGGTTGTGAACTCCCGGGTGTGATTGTAAATATTCAGAGGGGAGGACCTGGATTGGGGAATATTGCAGGTGCCCAGAGTGATTACTTTCAGGCGACAAGAGGAGGGGGACACGGAGATTACTACTTGATTGTGCTCGCTCCTGCCTCGGTTCAGGAAATGTACGATTTAACTCGGGAAGCTTTCGATTTGGCTGATAAGTACAGAAATCCTGTAATTGTCCTTGCCGATGGTATTTTAGGTCAGATGCTCGAACCAGTAAAGATTGTGAAGAAGAATCCGATGTCAAATTTCAGTGCTAAAAAAGATTGGATTCTGGACGGCTGTAAAGGGAGAAAACCTCGCATGGTTCGTTCACTACTGATGGGCGAAGGAGCCCTGGAAGAGCACAACTTGAAACTGGGTAAGAAATATGAAAGGATGAGGAAATCAGAAGTAAGAGTGGAGACAGATAATCTTGAAGATGCTGAAGTGGCGCTGGTGGGCTATGGCACTTCTGCCCGGATATGTAAGGAGGCAATGGAGATTGCCAGGCAAAAAGGAATAAAAGTGGGACTGGTTAGGCCAATTACACTCTGGCCTTTTCCAGAAAAAGTTATCGCTGAAAATGTAGACAGATTAAAAGCATTTCTGGTTATAGAAATGAGTCTGGGACAAATGGTTGAGGATGTGCGCTTGGCGACTAATGGGAAATGTCCGGTATATTTTTATGGAAGGGCTGGGGGTGGCATTCCGGAAGTGGATGTAATTGTGGAAAGGATTGAAAAAATACTAAAATGAAAAAAATATTTTCACGACCAGAAAGTTTAACGGCAAAAAGAAATATTTATTGTTCGGGTTGTGGACATGGGATTGTCCACCGGCTAATTGCTGAAGTCATCGATGAGCTGGGAGTAAGAGAGAAGACGATAGGTGTTGCCCCAGTGGGATGTGCTGTTTTTGCGTATGATTATTGGAATTTCGACGTTACCGAGGCAGCGCATGGAAGACCTCCTGCTGTGGCTACAGGAATCAAGAGAGTCCTTCCCGATAGAATTGTTTTTACCTATCAGGGGGATGGTGACCTGGCTGCAATCGGCACCGCAGAAACGGTCCATGCTGCCAATCGGGGAGAAAATATTACCATCATATTCGTCAATAATGGTGTCTATGGTATGACCGGTGGCCAAATGGCTCCCACAACACTTATTGCTCAGAAGACCACCACCACTCCTCTGGGGAGAGACGCTAAAATTGCTGGCTATCCCATTAAGATTTCAGAAGCACTGGGACAGTTGGAAGGTTCTGTTTATATTGAAAGAGTAACAGTGAATAGTCCCAAAAATACCATCAAAGCAAAAAGAGCAATTAAGAAGGCATTTCAGAACCAGATACAGAATAAGGGGTTTTCATTAGTGGAAGTACTCTCCATGTGTCCCACGGGATGGGGAGTTAACCCCGAAGAAGCACTGAAGTGGATTGAACAGAAGATGCTACCTGTTTTTCCGTTGGGAGTAATAAAAGATAAAGACTTGACAACAAAGGGAAATTTATGAGAGAAGAGATAATTATGGCTGGCTTCGGTGGACAGGGAATAATGTTTGCCGGGACTTTGCTCGCCCACGCGGCAATGGAGGAAGGACTCAATGTAACTTACTTTCCTTCCTATGGAGCGGAAATGCGCGGGGGGACGGCTAACTGCACGGTGATTATTTCTGATGAGAACATAGGTTCTCCTGTAGTCACTAATCCTTCTGCTCTTCTGGCAATGAATGAGAGTTCTTTAGAAAAGTTTTCCCCAAAAGTTAAAAAGGACGGATTAATAATAGTAAATTCATCTTTATTGAAGAAAGAAATAGAAATTAATGATGTGGAAATCTTAAAGATTCCAGCCACAGAACTGGCAGAGAAGTTAGGGGACAATAAAGTGGCGAATATGGTGATTTTAGGAGCATACATAAACAGAAGCAAGGTGGTCTCCCTGGAGCGAACTATGGACTCTTTAAAAAAAGTGCTGGGCGAGGGAAGAAAAAACCTGCTTAAACTGAATAGAGAAGCGCTTAGGAAAGGAGAAGAATACAGATGATTCGAAAAGCTAAAATTTCCGACATCAAAGAGCTACAAAAGTTGATAAATTTTTATGCTGAGCGAGGAGAAATGTTACCCAGGTCATTAAACGAACTCTATGAGAACCTGAGGGATTTTTTAGTTTTTGAGGAGAAAGGGGAAATTTTAGGTTGTTGTGCTCTGCACGTGTCCTGGGAAGACCTTGGTGAAATCAAATCTCTGACAGTTAAGTCCGGATACACAGGAAAGGGAATTGGTAAAAAGCTCATTGAGGGATGTCTTAAGGAGACAAAGGAACTGGGGATAAAGAAAGTTTTTGCGCTCACCTATAAGCCAGAATATTTTAAGAAAGAAGGGTTTAGAAAAATAGAAAAAGACAAATTACCACATAAGATATGGAGTGAGTGTATTAATTGTCCAAAATTCCCTGATTGCGATGAAGTAGCTATGTTAAAAGAGATAGAATAAAAGTGACAGGTACTTTTTTTACAAAGAAATCCCCTCTCCCCTGAAGGGAGAGGGTTAGGGTGAGGGGAAAAAGATTTGAGAAGAAAAACTTTGTCTATTTTCCTGCTTTTTTTATTTATTTGCTCTGTAGTTTCGCCAGTTCTTGGCAAGAGCCATCTGGAGTTAGCAAACGAGTATGCCGAGCAAAGCGAGCGTTTTTTCCAGGAAGCAGTGAATGAGTACAAGTTAGCATTAAAGGACCCTGAATCCAATGTTAGCGAGGTACGCTTTCTACTGGGCAAGCTTTATTACCACCACGGCAAATATTCAGAAGCGATTAAACAGTTATCCCAGGTTTACGAAAAAGAGAAAGATAATTTTGCTGTGGCAAAACTTCTTGCCCTCTCACATTTTATCCAGGGAGACTATACTGAAGCTCTGGCTATTTTCGATAAATGGGAAGAACCTAAGGACGGCGAGTTTCTATATTTTTACGGACGGACTTGTGAAAAGCAGAATCTCTTTAACCAGGCGATTAAGGTTTATAGAAAGATTATTAGAGAAGACTACAAACTTCTTGCTTCTCGGCGTATTACAGCAATTAATGCTCAGGTTGGGGTGGCGAGAGTCAATGAAATAGAGAACAAATTCATCCGAGAGTTGATTGTGAATGCTCCCGGGCAGGAAGAGTATCCCAATGCAGGAGCAATAATTCTTTTAGACAGTGGAAAATTTGAGATTTTACCTGATTTTACTGCTAGGGATGAGGTCCACTTCATAGTGAAGATATTGAACGACCGTGGGAAACACTACGGAGAAGTGAAGTTGAATTACGATTCAACATACGAGAAGGTCGAGCTCGAATATGCCCGGACGATAAGGCCCGATGGCACAATTGTCCCGGTTGGTGATAAACATATTCGCGATGTTTCCAAATATCTGAATTACCCTCTGTACAGTAATGCTCGAGTTAAAATTATCTCCATGCCAGAAGTTGCTGAAGGCTCGATTATTGAATACAAAGCAAAATGGCACGTCAATAAATTAATTAATAAAAAAGATTTTTCCTTCCACTATGGCATTCAGGGTTACGAGCCCTACCTTAACCAGAAACTCACTGTAGTAGTTCCAGCAGATTATAAATTTAATTTTAAATCTTATAATCCAGGCTATACAAATTACAAAGTAGATTTCTCTCCAGAAATCAAGGAAGTAGGCGATAAGAGAATTTACGTTTGGGAATTTAAGAATGCGCCAGAAATCATTGTGGAACCCTCAATGCCTCCCTGGCAGGAAATTGTGCCCAGCCTTTCTCTCTCTTCATTTAACAGGTGGGAGGATATCTACGACTGGTGGTGGAATGTAGCAAAGGATAAGATGGATGTTGATAAGGAAATAAAAAGAAAAATGAAAGAACTGACTAAGGGTAAGAAAACCGAGGAAGATAAAGCCAGGGCAATCTATCACTGGGTAGCCTCCAAGGTCAGGTATGTGGCTGTAGAGTATGGTCAGGCAGGATTCGAACCTCATTCTGCTATTGAAATTTTCAAAAACAAATATGGTGATTGCAAAGATCAGGCTATGCTTCTAATTGCAATGTTAAAACGTTCAGGAATTTCAGCTCATCCGGTACTGATTGGTACCAGAGGGTGCTGGGTTTTAGATGAGGAGTTTCCGATATTGACTTTTAACCATGCTATAGTGGCGGCAGAGGTCGATGGAAAGACGGTCTTTCTGGATCCCACAGCGGAAACAGCATCCTTTGGAGATTTTCCTTCCTCTGACCAGGATAGGAAAGTTTTGGTGTTTTATGAAAGAGAAGGAAAAATTGAAAAGACTCCCCTTTTACCTGCAGAGCATAATAAAGTTTCCAGGACAATGGAAATTAAAATTCATAATGACGAAACCATCTCTGCCACTCGAGAAATTAAGACTTTCGGGATGTATGACCAGGGTCAAAGAGCCTGGCTTAAGTATACTAAGCCTGTTTTGGTTCAGGAACAGCTTAAAGAGAAGATAAACACAATTACCCCTGGAGGAGAACTTCTCAATTATACAATAAGCGAGGTGGAGAATCTCAACCAGCCAGTAGAAATCAGAACGGAGTTTAAAGGGCCTAAATTTCTAACCAGAGCCGGGAAGAATAGACTAATTCCGAAATTTGGAAGCCTATCAGCATCTTTAGTATCCAGAGATAAACGGAATTTTCCATTAGATTTTCGAGCACTTTCTGAAAACGTGACAAAAATTAGAGTAGAACTCCCCAGCCACTTAAATGTGAAGTTTCTGCCCCCGCCTATTGTTAAGGATACTCCATGGTTTACCTATGTCTATAAGTATACTTTTTCTAAGGGGTTAATCAGTTTCGAAGAAAGATTGATAGATAAGAAGACTGCGGTTTCCGTAGAGGAGTATTCAGAATTCAAGGAAATTTTCGAAGAACTCGCCAGGGAAACTGATAAACAGGTCATTTTGGAAGAGCTTTCCGAATAAGTCCCTCCAGAAATCGTATAATTTCTCCCAAACTTGTTCAAAATCGTTTAAATTTACTTGACAATAGATAGACAATTTTGTATACTTTTCCCGAAAAACCGAATATTCCGAAAGGGCAACCTATCTTCTGAGATGATTGGAACGTCTTCGACAAGGAGGTCGTGGATGGGGAATATTTTCGACGATAACGATGAATTTCTGACAGCAAAAGAGGCAGCGAAACTCCTCAAAGTTACTGTAGGTACAATTAAGAATTACATTTACAGAGGAGAGTTGAAGTCTTTCAAAACCCCCGGAGGCCAGCATCGGATCTCGAAATTGGATTTGTTTGAAGTAATGGGTCATAGAATAAAAGAGGTTAAAAAAGAACCGCACTTTAAGGAAACCCAGAAATTTTCCGATGAGTTTCGCAAAGATTATGTTGGGGTCATAAGAACTTTACTTGAAGCTATAGAAATTATAGACACCTATGCCCAGGGACATTCAGCCAGAGTTGCTAAGTACTCGTTATCCATCGCTAAAAAGCTTGCTCTTTCGCCGAAAGAGATGAGAAATATAGAATTATCTGCTCTCCTCCACGATATTGGCAAGATTTGTGTAGGAAGTGCCATTTTAGGAAAACCGGGAAGGTTGAATGATAAGGAATCCTTTATAGTAAGAAAGCACGCAGTCGTTGGAGAAGGGATTGTTGAGCAGATAGAATTTCTACAGTCAACCAGACCTTTGATTCGGTACCACCATGAGAGATACGATGGTCAGGGATACCCTGATGGTTTATCGGGGAAAGAGATTCCCTTAGGAGCGCGGATAATTTCAGTAGCCGAAGCATACGATTCCATTACATCAGGCTGTCCTTACCGTCAAGCTTTGCCTACAAAGGAAGCGGTAAAGGAGTTAGAGAAGAGTGCTAACAGCCAGTTTGACCCAGTAATTGTAGAGACCTTTATCGAAGTTTTAAGTATTTGATTTTACATTTTCATGCCATGAATGGCATAGTTTTCTCAGGAAGTTATGTGCTTTTGGTCTGTCATTGCGGGCCCGAAGGGCGTGGTCCCGATAAATCGGGGCTTCGTCGTCCCGCACATTTGTTGTGCGGGGCTCCTCGCAAAGACATTTAGGGGTCTTTTTCAGAGACTTGCAAAAAAATGCTTGACTTTTTTGAGAAAGTAATGTAATATTAAATAAGAAATACAAAATAAGTTAGTGGTTGGAGAAGGTTGAAGCAAAAGAATATTGACAAGTTATTAAGTGGCTATTCGTCTTTTGAAAGAAGAGTGTGGAAAGTCACATCTACAATTCCCGCCGGACAAACTCGCACGTATCAGTGGGTTGCTCGTCAAATTGGAAATCCTCGCGCGGCAAGGGCTGTAGGTAGAGCTTTAGCCAAAAATCCCCTTCTTGTTGTAATTCCTTGTCATCGGGTAATTCGGAAGGATGGAAATCCGGGGGGATACTCTTTTGGAAAGATAAAAAAGGAGGTGTTGTTAAAGAAGGAAGCTCTGAAGTTGAAGAGCTAGTTTAGAAAGAAAGGAAGGTAA
>WJOT01000024.1 GCA_009619095.1 Clostridia bacterium | reverse complement strand
AAGCCCCCCCGGGAACTTAAATCGGCTGTCTCTGCAGAGAAACTCGCGGGAATATTACCGGGTAAATCTCTAACTCTTACTTTAACAGGGATCCCTGCTAAAACTCTTATCGATGCTCTTCTATCTGTTGAAGTTGAAATCCTTTTCATTTTCTTCTCCATTCCAGAATTTAATGGTGCTCGTTATTCGATTTTTGCTTCACCCAAGAATCTATTTCTGACTTGTTGTAACGCCACTGTTTCCCAATTTTTAAGGCAGGAATCTTACCCTGGCGGGTCATTTTGTAAACTGTAACTTTACTCAATCTAAGATAATCTGCTACCTCTTTTATAGTCATTAATCTTTGCATTATTCTTTCCTCTCTTCTTGTGATTTTTTCTTATATCTTTTGATATGTTTTGGTTTTTTGTGATATCTTATAATATATTATGTCTAATAAAGAAGTCAAGAAAAATTTAGGACAGACTTAAATTTAGTTGGATTATTGCCATCATCCGTCCAGCAGAGGTTTTATCTCGGCGATAGGAAAAGAAATTCTTATGCTCATAAGTACAGGTGGGAATTATTTCTATATTTTCCGGGAGAACTCCTGCTCGCTGCAACTGGTATGAATTTGCCTTGGCTAAATCGATGGACCAAAATTTTTTCTGGGAGGCTTGAGGGGAGTCTGAAATTATCGAGGCTAAAACTTCTCTTCCAAAAGACTCAAAGCACTCAGTGAAAGATTTTGCTACTGGAGACCAGGAGACTCTATAACATTCTTTGCAAATATGCGGTCCAATGACTACAAGAAGATTTCTTGCTTTTACTCCAAAAATCTCTGCCATTATCTCCACTGCTGGGGAAGAAATATTGGCAACTGTGCTTCGCCAACCGGCATGCAGGAGACCCACTATTTTCCTTTGCGGGTGGAAAAGGAATATGGGAAGGCAGTCTGCAACAAATATGGCAAGAGGAACATTGGGTAGGTCAGTAATAAGCCCATCTGTAGTGGGAAACTCTCTGCCTAAATCTTTCTCTCTAACTATAGCGATACTATTCTTATGTACCTGCTCTCCAGTAGTGATTCGAGAATAGGGTATGTTTAATCGGCGGGCTATTTCTCTTCTCTTTTTTGGGAATTTTGCATTACCTGCACTGCGAGTTGTAATGCCAGCTAAAACAGGAAACTTAGAAGTAAAGGAGATGGGAAGAAAGAAGTCTCTCATTAACCATTAAAATATACAGTATGCACAATTCGAAATTGTGCCCACAAATCTTTAAGTTTTTGCACCACTTCCTGAATCTATTCCGCGAATATATAATAGAAGCTCTTCGGGGTTACTGGCAGAAGCTAAAGCATCTTCCATCTTGACCAGTCCCTTACTATACAATTTCTGTAATGCCTGATTGAAACTTTGCATTCCGTAATAATCGCCTTTTCCCATAGTACCAAGAATTTCTCCTATATTATTTTCTTCTATCAATTTCTTAACCAGCGCAGTAGCAACCAGAACTTCCACTGCAGGTACTCTACCCTTTCCATCAGCTCTGGGCAGAAGCCTCTGGGAAATCACTGCTTTCAAAGTATCAGCCAGTTGCAGGCGAACTTGATTCTGTTGGTAGGGTGGAAAAAGGTCTATAATACGAGTTATTGTTTGAATGGCATCGATCGTATGGACCGTGGATAGTACAAGGCTTCCCAACTGGGCGGCAGTTAATGCTGCAGCCATTGTGGCTAAATCTCTCATTTCACCTACCAGAATTACATTGGGATCCTGGCGGACAATATGTTTTAAGGCAGCAGGATAATCGAGCGTATCTTTACCTAACTCCCTTTGAGTTATAATGCTTTTCTTATCTTGATGGAGAAATTCAATAGGATCTTCGATTGTTATAACATGAACGGAACGAGTGGAATTAATGTAGTCGACAATTGCCGCCAACGTTGTAGATTTGCCACAGCCCGTCGGTCCTGTGACCAATACAAGTCCCCGGTCATTCTCTGAAATCTTTTTTAATACAGGAGGCAAATTTAACTGTTCAAAATTAGGAATTTCAAAAGGCACAAGGCGAAATGCTATGTGAATAGTTCCTTTCTGGAAGAAAATATTGATTCTGAAACGGGCCAATCCTTCTATTGCATAAGACAGGTCGCACTCGTGGTTCTCTTCCAAAATCTGTTTCTGCTTCTCATTTAAAAGGGATAGACCTATCCGCTCAGTATCCTTGGGACTAAGCTGGGGATATGAACTGCGTACAAGCCGTCCATCGATTCGAAAAATGGGTGGACTTCCCACACGGAGATGCAGGTCGGAACCCTTTTTATCAACCATTTCGCGTAAAAGGTCAGCAATTCCCATCTCATCTCCCAAAAATCATCAGAATTACCGGTACTTCTTCTTTCTCCGAAGAATAGCGGGTACTCGCAGGTTCTCCTTCAGATAGCCAGGCTCTCTCAATAATTCCCTCTTGTATTCCCCTGAATCCCCGGTGAACTCTTCATGTCTGAATTCATCTTCCAGAGGAGGTCGTGGTGGAGGAAAGCCAGTAGCAATTACAGTAATTTTTACCACATCTTTAAGGCTCTCATCGAATGCCTGACCAAAGAAGACATTTGCTCCCGAGGCGGAAGCATTGTGAATTAAGTCCATTGCCTCTTTAATTTCAAACATGGTAATATCTCTATTTCCGGTAATATTAACCAAAATACCTTTGGCGCCTGAAATAGAAACATCTTCTAACAAAGGGCAATTTATAGCTGCCTTGGCCGCCTTAGTTGCTCTATCTTTCCCCCGTGCCCAGCCCATTCCCATTAATGCCTCTCCGGCACCAACCATAATTGTCTTCACATCAGCAAAATCAACATTAATCATTCCACGTGATGTAATAATCTCTGAGATACTCTGTACTGCCTGGCGGAGAACATCGTCAGCGACTTTAAAGGCATCCAGAGCAGGGGTAGTTTCATCAATAATGGCAAATAGTCTCTGGTTGGGAATAACGATTAAAGTATCGACTTTTCTCTTCATGTTTTTCAGTCCTTGTTCGGCCTGCTTAAAGCGAATGGGTCCTTCAAACATAAATGGCTTGGTAACCACTCCTACGGTCAGAGCCCCTAAATCTCTGGCTATCTCTGCAGCAACTGGTGAGCCCCCTGTCCCGGTTCCCCCACCCAGACCTGCAGTAATAAACACCATATCGGCACCTTCAAGAGATTCCCTGATTGCATCTCGATTTTCTTCGGCAGCCTGGCGACCTTTCTCAGGATCCCCTCCCACTCCCAGACCCTTAGTAAGATGGGCTCCCAATTGTAAACGATATCCAGCCAGAGAATCACGAAGAGCTTGAGCATCGGTATTTGCCGCAATAAACTCCACGCCTTTTATCTCTGAGGAAACCATGCGATTGACTGCATTGCCCCCACCGCCACCAATGCCTATAACTTTTATATTTGCAGTAAGGCCAACATCCTGCGTAAATTTTAACATCTCCACCTCCAATTGTAAGCACAAATTTTTCCGATTGAAAATCGGAACCTACAAAATTTCAAATTCATCCCCTTATCCACTCTCCCTTTCGGAAGGACTCCAACAAAATACAAGTTCAATTTGTGCATACATAATCAGAATAAAATATTAAAATATCTCCTCAAACCAGTCTTTTATCTTACGGAAGCTCTTGCCGATGATAGAACCTCCCTTTCTTCTTACAGACATCCTATCACTAATAGGAAATTCTTCTTTTTGGGCATATTTAATCAAGCCAATGGCTGTAGCATAATCTGGACTACTGATAACCTCTGAAAGTCCCTCCACATTCTGGGGCATACCCAGTCTCATAGGGAGGTCCAAAATATCTTCACTAATCTCTTTAACCCCGCGGAGCAAAGCGCCGCCTCCGGTTAAAATCCCTCCCGCAGGTATTAAATTATCCCTGCTTATTTTTGTCATCTCTTCGCGAACAAAAGAAAAGATTTCCTCTATTCGCGGCTCGATAATCTCGCAGAGTCTGCTGGTCAGGATTGTCTGTCGGGCTTTACCGTCCATACCCAGGATATTTATTTCTACATTATCAGGAATCATCTTCATTTGAGCATAGCCAAATTCTCTCTTAATCCTTGCTGCTTCTGAGAGGGGAACATGGAGACAGTGAGCTATATCTTTTGTAATACTGTTACTTCCAATTGGAAGTGCTCTGGTGGCTTTGAGAGCTCCTTCAATAAAGATGGCTAAATCCACGGTTTGTCCACCAAAATCTATAAGCAGGCATCCCAAATCTTTCTCCTCTGGAGTAACTACAGTTTCTGCTGCAGCTAATACGCTTAACACTATATCCTCTACGTCCAAGCCACTTCTATTAATACATTTAACGAGGTTGTTTATTGTGGTGGATACTCCGGTTACAATGTGCACATGAACTCCCAGATGACTGCCTTCCATTCCTACAGGATCCATTACTCCCCTTTGACCATCAACCACGAAGCCCTGAGGGAGAGTATGAATGATTTCCCGCTCAGGAGATAAGCGAATGGCCCGGGCTGAATCGATAACTCTTAATATATCCTCTTCAGCGATCTCTTTATTAGAACGAGAGATCATAATTGCTCCCTGATGATTGAAACTTTCAATATGACCACCCTCAATTCCCACGTAAACCGTTTTAATGGGAGTATTTGTTGTTCCTTCAGCTTCATCTATAGCTTGACCTATAGCGCGGGTAGTCTCCTCAATGTTAACTACTATACCATTCCGTAAACCACGACAGGATACCCTGGCCGATCCTATTATTTCCACTTCTGGCTTCTGAGTAACTTTACCTACAAGAGCACAAATATTGCTTGACCCTACATCAAGACCAATAACTATTTTCTGTTTCATTTTCCCCTCAATCACACCTTCATTTTTTTCTTACAAGAAAAGGGGTCAGAGTCATTTTTTGCCTCTCGTTTTTTGGCTAAGATTCCAAAAACTCTTCACAAACTATCTTTTTAACCAACAATTATCTCCCCTTTTCCTTCTCTCAAAAATCGCAAGTCAAGATAATTAAAAGTCTTACTATTCTTTAGCAAATCATGGAGGACTAAATTTAGATAAGTTAACTTCTTCTCCAATTGGGTTTCTGTTTCTTTTCCCACAGGTCCCCAGATAAGTAAGGTCTGGTCCAATTTTAGTTTAATTTTTCTGGGATTGTTTCCATCTATATATGAAATTTTCTTGTAAAACCGAAAGTCAACCGCCATAAGCTTAGCCAAAAAATTCACCACTTCTTTCCTTTTAAGAGAATCTTTAGTTCCCAAAATTCTCGGTATATCTCTTGCCTCCCCTAAAAATGTTATTCCCTCTTTGTCTATTAACTCCACTTTATTAGAATGAACACTATCTCTCCCCTCAAGCTGAGCAATAGGAACTCTCTCAGTAATTTTTAGGACTATCTTGTCAGGAAAATCGCGATGGATATCTATATCCTTAATTTGTTTTAAACTTCTTAACCCTCTTTTTGCCTGTCTTAATTTAACTTTGAATATATTATCTCCTTTCTTTATATCCAGTAGCGAGAGAATATCCTTCCTATCAATGTCCTGGTTCCCTTCTATTCTTATCTTTTCTATTTTAAAATAAGTAGAATAAACAAGGAAGTTGTAAATTCCATATCCTGAAAAAAGAAGCGTAACCGATAACAGAGTGAGTCTCAAGACTCTAAAAAATCGCCTCTTCCATAAAATCCTTTTCCGCCATCTTTTAACTTTCAATGTCCATCAACCCTCAATCTAAAGCATAGAATAGAATCTTAACCACCAGTTGTTTAAAATTCATCCCTGTCACAGCTGCAGCTTCTGGCAGGAGACTGGTCTCAGTCATTCCGGGAATTGTATTAATTTCTAAGAGGTAAATTTTGCCTTTTCCGTCCATTACCATATCTACGCGAGTAGCACCTCTACAACCCAGGGCACGGTGAGCAGAAAGAGCCAGAGATTGGGCCAATTCGTACTGTTCTGGGGGCAATTTAGCGGGCACAATGTGCTTCGACATCCCCGGTTCATACTTTGCCTGATAGTCATAAAATGTTGTTTTTGGTACAATTTCTATTACCGGCAGAGATTCATCGCCCAAAATTCCTACTGTAATCTCTTTTCCTTGAATGTATTCTTCAATTAATATCTTGTTTCCATATTCAAAAGCGAGATTTATCGCACTATCCAGACCATTTGATTCTCGAACTATAGTCACTCCAATAGTTGAACCTTCTCTGGCTGGCTTAACAATTACAGGGTAGTCCAACTCTCCCAATATATCACCGGGAGTTTCCACTCTTTTCTCAAGGACCTTGTATTTTGCCATAGGCAGGTTATGGTAACTGAAAACCTTTTTGGTATAAACTTTATCCAGAGCCAGGGCGCTGGCCAATACTCCGGAACCTGTATAAGGAATGCCCAACATCTCCAGAAGCCCTTGAATTGTTCCGTCCTCGCCGAGCTTCCCGTGAAGAGCAATGAAAGCCAGGTCTATCCCTTCCTTGGCTAACCTTAAGGCAATATCTCTACCCACATCGAGCTTAGACACAGTTAATCCCAGGAAAACTAAAGCTTTGTAAATAGCCTCTCCTGTCCTGAGAGATATTTCCCTTTCTTGAGAACTTCCCCCGCAGAGTACTCCTATTTTTTTCGTCTTTAATTTATCAAGTATCTCTTTCATAAAACTATCCCTACGCGTTTTGCACGGTTAAAACCGTGCCTACAAATCTTCCATCCTATTGTAGGCACAGATTTCCCGATTGAAAATCGGGATGCAACTATCCGAGAGACTCCGAAAACTATCTCTTCATCCCTTCACTATTTTCAATTCTAATTCAAGGTCTATATCGAATTTTTCCTTAACTGTTTTTCGAACTTTTTCGACTAAATTATACACATCTTTAGCTTTTGCCCTGCCACAATTAATGATGAAATTTGCATGTTTTTTTGATACTTCAGCATCCCCAAATCTTGCTCCCTTTAGCCCTGCAGTTTCAATTAACTTTCCCGCCTCGCTCC